>CALPKD020000275.1 GCA_943324055.2 Chitinophaga pinensis | reverse complement strand
TGGTAATTGATGATGGTTCTCCAGATGGTACTGCTGATATCGTGCGCAACTTAATGGTTCAATTTTCGGATCGTTTATTTATAGAATGTAGATCAGGGAAATTAGGGTTAGGTACTGCTTATATACACGGTTTTAAGTGGGCACTCAAAAATAATTACGATTATATTATTGAAATGGATGCCGACTTCTCTCACAACCCTAAAGATTTAGATCGCTTATGTGCCGCACTAGATGCTGGAGCAGATGTTGCAGTAGGTAGTAGGTATGTAAAAGGAGGAGCTACTGAAAACTGGCCATTAGATAGACGTATTTATTCAAAGGGAGGGTCGGCTTATACTAGAATCATTACGGGAATGCCTATAAAAGATCCTACAGCTGGATTTGTATGTTATAAGAACAAGGTATTAGCTTCTATAAATTTCGACAATATTAAGTTTATCGGATATGCCTTCCAAATTGAAATGAAGTTTGCTTCATGGAAGTTAGGATTCAAAATTATGGAAGTACCTATTACTTTTATTGATCGAAAAATTGGGTTTAGTAAAATGTCAAAAGGGATTATCAAAGAAGCCATTCTTGGTGTACTAAGTATGCAATGGCAATCATTCACTGGAAGCTTTATAAAGCAAATCAAAAGAATCACCACTAATTTCTTTTAAGAACATTAGTATACAATACTTTAAAAATACCCAGTTTTTCGCTGGGTATTTTTTTTTATATTAAATCGGTTAAATTATACTCATTTTTAAAACTCAAGTATAAATCCAAATGTGGGTGTGAAATATACTGAGTTGTTATCGTACAATTCTGGAATAGCATTAGACCCGTCTTTTTGTAATGCTTTTCCATCCGTTGTTTTGTATATGCCTGTAGGATTAGCTGCAAAAACATAATAAGGAGGGGCTACTGATTTTGCTCTATACCAATTGGTGATATCTATAAAAAAATCAAGTGTCTTGTTCTTGTAATTATATTTTTTATCTAATCTTATGTCACTAGAATGAAATGCTTGATTACGGGATGAATTTAATTTTGAATAATCTAATGTACCTATACCAAGTGTTGCAAAATTTAATTTACTCAAATTCATATCATAGGGAGTATAAGGTGTTCCACCTTGGTATCTGAATTTAATACCTAGTTCCCAATTCTTATTAAATTTATAACCACCTATCAAACTGAGAAGGTGAATATTTTCCCAAGCGCTTTTGATATAGTCTCCCTTTTGATCAGTATAAGAACTCCTAAAGAAACTATAACTCATTACTCCAAAAAAACGTTTGGTTAGTTTTTGTTGTGCAAATAATTCAAATCCATAACTTCGTCCCAGGCCATTTGTATTAATATCTTCATTTCCTAATATGTTGAAGTCTGCACCGAAATTTGAAAGGCTTTTACCTTTTAGCACACTTATTGGAACGTTATTATATTTTTTATAAAATATTTCAGCTGTAAATCGGGTTGATTCGGTAGGAATGTATTCTACTCCTGTTACATAGTGTGTACTGGATGTATAGTCTGCATCTTTGTTTAAATAATTTCCGTTTATATCTTTATATCCTAAAGCGGTATTTGGTGCAATTTTGTAATATTTGCCAACGGATGCACTGATGGTGACTTTGTCTGATACGACTATGCTTAATCCCATCCTTGGAGACAACCTGTTCATTAATTGATTTCCTGTGGTTGTAAAACTATTTCCGTCTGTTCTTATTCCAGCGCTTATACCAACTTTGTTGTTAAATGCTTTTTTACCCAATTGGAAAAATGCACCATATTTTTTGTAAGAAAAATCAGTTGCATAAGTTGCATATTGCTTAATATAATTTGAATTAATAGTATAGTAACCTAAAAATTGGTTGGTTCTATTGTCATATCCAACAGATTGTATATTAGTACCTGCTGTCCATTTTAATCCTAATAAGCTTTTGGTAATATCCCATCTAACCTTATTTTCAATTTCGTTACTCGTATAGTCAAATGTTTTTTCGCCCTTGATAGGAGATAAATTGTCCTCGTACTTTTCATTGATATTATTCAAATGGTTTCGGCTTATTGCCAAATTCCAAAATCCTTTATTGATTAATCTTTTTAAGGAAGCTCCAACGGTATAGCTCCATTGGTTAATAGATGGCCCAGAGTTTAATGCATAAATTTTCTTAGGAGTCGCATCTTTAGGTTTTGCAAAGGCAAATTCATCGATAGCACCCACCCCTAAAAAGGTAAGGGTCGTTTTTGGATTCATAACATGAGTCACTTTGAACTGAAAATCCCAAAAATTAGGTCTAATAGGGATGTCGAGTGCTTTAAACAAAAATTGCAAATAACTGCGTCGAGCAGATGCTAAAAAAGTAGTCTTTCCAGTTTTGCTCAAAGGCCCTTCGAATGTGGTTGCCACTTCAGTAGCGCCTAAACGAATATTTCCTTGCACTTTTTCGGCATTGCCCCGTTTTTGTTTAAACTCAAATACAGACGACAAAGCATTATCATATTTTGCGTCAAATGCAGAGGAGGATAATTTTACTTCTTCAATAAAAGAAACATTCAAGATTCCTTGAGGGCCACCAGCGCTTCCTTGCGTGCTAAAGTGATTGATCACTGGAATTTCAATACCGTCTAAATAAAAAACATTTTCATTAGGTGCTCCACCTCGTACAATAATGTCGTTTCTAAATCCTAGTCCAGTACTCGCGCTTCCGGTTACACCTGGCAATGCTTGCACTACTTTTGATATATCAAAATTACCCCCTGGATTAGATTTGATTTCCTCCGCAGTTAGCTTTTGAATGCTTAAAGGGGTTTCCAATGTTGCCGTACGCACTGTCTTACGCATATTATTAACGACTACCTCTTTTAAAACATAATCAGATGGAATCAATTCAATAAGGTTATTAGCTTCATTACCAGCCGATACCACCACATTAAACAAACTATAAGGCAAAGTGCCTAAGGAAGTAAAACTCACCTGGTATTGACCTGTAGGTATGCCCTTGAAATGATATGCTCCTAATGTATCAGTTA
>CALPKD020000274.1 GCA_943324055.2 Chitinophaga pinensis | reverse complement strand
TGTAAGTTTGATTGTCCTTAATCTTTTCCCAATAACCAATTGGAATGGTTAAGGTCCCTTTTGAGACCCTTAGTCCTTTTTTCCAAAAAGCTTGTACTGTTTCATTTACAATGACTTCGGATTCCTTTAAACGCTCCACCGTATCCAAAATATTTTGTGTCACATTTGGATATACTGCCTGAATTTGAGGCAATAGCTTGTTTCGAATTAAATTACGGGTATAGTCATTTTTTTCGTTCGAACTGTCTTCAATATTTTGAATGCCGTTGTTTGAAGCAAATTCTCTTAACTCAGCTTTGGTGAAAATTAATAAGGGTCTGATGATATTCATTGCGTCACTCCGTCGAAGGGGAATTCCAGTAAGCCCGTGTAATCCGGTGCCTCGGAATAATTGCATTAATACTGTTTCTGCCTGATCATCGGCATGATGGGCCGTTAATAAAAAAGCAGGCTTGTCAGTTGTGAGTTCTTTTAATAGCGCACCAAACCAGGCGTAACGAATTTCCCGTGCAGCTTCTTGAATACCCATTTTGTAGGTTTCAGCATATTGAGCGGTCTCAAATTTGTGTACATAAACAGGTATATTCCATTGGCTTGCAAAAGCACGAACAAACTGTTCGTCCCTTTCACTTTCTACTCCCCTTAGTTGAAAATTAGCATGGGCGATACTACATTGAGCACCCGTTTTTTTTATCAAATAGGCTAATACAATACTATCTAGCCCACCACTAACTGCTATTAAAAAATGATTATTCTTTAATGCGGTTTCCGGAAACTGTTTTTCCCAATTGTATTTAAAAGTTTCCAGGGTTAACATGTACCATTATTTTTTTTGTTCCTTAGCCCAAGCATCCTTTAAGGTAACAGTGCGATTAAAAATTAATTTATCTTTTGTACTTGTTGTATCCATGTAAAAATATCCTTTACGAATAAATTGGAATCGGGCATCTATTGCATCATTTACTAGCGCAGGCTCACCCCAAGCAGTAGCGTCCACATTTAATGAATTTGGGTTGATATGATCTTTAAAATCACCTTCAGCTCCCGCTACATCTTCCACACTAAATAAACGATCGTATTCATTTAAAACAACCGGCACTGCATGTTTTGCACTTACCCAATGTAAGGTTCCTTTTACATGAATACCCGATGTGTCACTGCCACTTTTACTTTCAGGAATATAGCTTGCATAAATAGCGGAAACATTTCCTTCTGCATCTTTTTCAAAACGATCACACTTAATAATATACGCACTCTTTAATCGAACCATTAAATCTGGCCCTAGTCTGAAATATTTTTTTGTAGGTTCCTCCATAAAGTCGGCACGCTCAATCCATAAAGTATTACTAAATGGAACATCTCTTACACCACCTTCTGCATCTTCTGGATTATTTTCGGAACTTAATAGCTCCTCCCCTTTTTCATAATTAGTAATTACCAATTTTACGGGATTCGTCACCACCATGCGGCGTTGTGCAATTTTATTTAAATGTTCACGCACGCAAAACTCTAATAAACTAAAATCAATTATATTTTCTCTTTTTGCAATTCCAATTCGCTCACAAAAATCTCTGATACTTTCGGGAGTATAGCCTCGTCGACGCATACCACTAATTGTTGGCATACGCGGATCATCCCAACTTGTCACATGTCCCTCTTGAACCAACTGAAGCAATTTACGCTTACTCATAATTGTGTAAGTCATATTCAAACGCGCAAACTCATATTGTTTAGATGGAAAGATCCCAAGTTGTTCAATACACCAATCATATAAAGCACGGTGGGGTATAAATTCTAAAGTACATACGGAGTGCGTGATATGTTCTATTGAGTCACTTTGACCATGTGCAAAATCATACATTGGATAAATACACCAAGTATCGCCTGTACGATGATGATGCGCTTTTTTGATTCTGTAAAGCAATGGATCGCGCAGGTGCATATTTGGACTTGCTAAATCAATTTTAGCGCGCAATACTTTTGCACCATCCTCAAACTGTCCCGCTTTCATTGCAGCAAACAATGCTAAATTTTCTGCGATAGATCTATTTCGATAATCGTTTCCAGTTCCTGGAACCGTAGGCGTTCCTTTTTCGATTGCAATTTGTTCAGCAGTACTATCATCCACATATGCTAATCCCTTTTCAATTAATTGTACCGCAAATGCATACAATTGATCAAAATAATCGGATGCATAACATTCCTTTACCCACTCAAATCCCAACCACTTCACATCCGCCTTTATACTATCTACATATTCAGTTTCTTCTTTAGTTGGATTGGTATCATCAAAACGTAAATTGGTTCCGCCCCCAAAATGCTTTGACAATCCAAAGTTTAAGCAAATGCTTTTTGCATGACCTATATGAAGGTATCCATTAGGCTCAGGAGGGAACCTTGTTAATATGCTTTCGTATTTTCCCGATGCTACATCTTGGGAAATAATTTCTTCAATAAAATTCAGACTTTTTTCTTCACTCATTTTTGTACAATCTATTCGGGTAAAGGTACAAAAACCTACCCCAAAAACCTACCCCAAATTATAGGGATATTTAACCCTTGTATCCGTACATTTTACGTACATCTAAAACAATTTTTTCAATCTCATGATCGTCCCCTGTTGCATCGTAGGGCTGTTTTAAATTACTTCCAAAAACAAAGGCGACTGCTTGCCATAAACCGGCATTAAACCCACCCTTAAATTCTTTAACTAATTCATAGCAATTATTGCCTGTTTCACGGTTGATTAGCTTCATCAATACTTTGCCTTGGTACACAGATAAATTAGTGACTTTATCGGCAAAATCTCGTTTCATTTCCTTTTCTCTAGCCTTAATAATTTGTCTGCGTACTTTGTCATCAGACACATTCAATAACTGAGCATTGACTTCGGTAATAATTTTCCCAGCTGTTTTAGCATAAGGATACGTGATATAAACCGCATTCCTTAATCTAGTCCAATTGTCCCAGTAGTTTTTCCACTTCCTGGTTTGGATCGCATTTACTTGTGCTGTTGGGAGCCAGGATTGAGGTATG
>CALPKD020000273.1 GCA_943324055.2 Chitinophaga pinensis | reverse complement strand
TTTAGGATTCAGGGTTCAGGGTACGCAGGGTTTATGGCAGGACTTTAGTTCGGGCGCATTTAATGCTGGACATATATATATAGAAGGGATTTCTAAGAAATCCCATGTTTGGGAAAATCCTGAAACTTATTTAAAGGAGCACGACCATCCATTATGGAAGAAGTTTGAAAAAGATGCCGAAGGTGCGGGACATGGCGGAATGGACTTTTTTGTAGAAAATGCATTTATAGAGTGTATCAAAAGAAACGTACCCTTCCCGTTGGATGTTTATGATTTGGCAACTTGGTACTCCATTACTCCCCTTTCTGAAAAGTCAATTAGTGAACAAGGTCAGGTACAGACCATTCCTGATTTTACTCGAGGCAAATGGAAACTTCGCAAACCCGATTTTGCCATGAACGATCAATTCTAGATATATGTTTTTATTTTAATTCGTTATATGCTTCTAATAGACGCATCTGATTGAGGGCCCGAACATAGTTTTGGCCCTCTTTTTTTGCACCATAGTAAATGTCATTGTTTAGGTGATCTGTTACAAAACGAAGGGCCTGCATATAAATCATAAATTGACCGCTAAAGAAAAAATGATCTAATTCCATAGTAGAGAGGTCTGATTTCATCTCACTCAAATATCCATTTTGTAGCGCTTTGAGTTTTAAGGGATCCACTTGTACTAAGTCTAAATTAGCTTCCTCCTCAGATACGGGACATAAACAGGTGCGACACATATCTCCAATATCGCTGATAAAGTAACCAGGCATCACCGTATCCAAGTCAATGACACAAATGGCAGTTTCGGTGTTACCGTCCTTATTAAAAAGTACATTGCTAATTTTGGTGTCATGATGCGTGACTCTTTTATACACTTCCTTGTGTTGCACGAATTGGTCATATTGATCCACCAAGCTCCGATGAGATTTTAAAAAAGCGATTATTCCATGACTACTCGAAATTCGCTGCGCGTTTCCTTTTTCAATGGACTCTGCAAATTGATGATATCGTAAGCTCAGATTATGAAAATCGGGTAAAGTGATTTTTAAATCAGTCGCTTTAAAATGTTTTAAAATATGGGTAAACTTCCCAAATTGTTTTGCGGCTTCTTCCACTTGAAATGCATGCTCCAAAACACTTAATGCATAACCATCTATCTTGTTAAATGCTCTAAAATATTGTCCCTCCCACTCTATTAAAGTTTTTCCCGAAAGGGCAGGTACAAGCTGTGTAAATAAATAATCTGGTGCATTTTTTTTGAGGTACGCTCCTATCGAATTAATATTAAAATCAATAGCAGTAGGATCCTTAAAAATAGCGTGATTGACAGATTGTAATATAAAGGATCCATTCGTGGTTTGTACCAAATAGGTAGTATTTATAAGTCCCTGTTGAATTGGCGTAGCGGAAGCCATTTCCCATCCGTAAATTTTAAATATTGATTCCATAAGTATTAATCAATTAAATGTACATAATTAGCTTCAATCTTCGTAATTTGAAACCTAATTAACTACCTAAATTATGAGTTTAAATCGCCGTCATTTTATTAACTTGACAAGTTTAGGGGTAGCCGGTTTTTCAATCAAGGGCTTTGCCAACACGTCAAGTAATAAATCAATAAAACCAATCGTAATTTCAACTTGGGATGCAGGTTTAAATGCGAATAAAGGAGCATGGGCAGTCTTAGGTAATGGCGGTAGTGCTTTGGATGCAGTGGAGAAAGGTGTTATGGTTACCGAGGATGAAAAAAACTGTTGTGTGGGTTTGGGTGCGAACCCCGACAGGGACGGGTTTGTAACATTGGATGCTTCCATTATGGATCATGAATTTAATTGTGGTAGTGTTGGATTTTTAGAAAGAATTAAGCATCCAATTAGTGTAGCTCGTAAAGTAATGGAAAATACACCTCATGTAATGTTAGTGGGTGAAGGTGCGCAACAATTTGCCCTTTCACAAGGATTTACATTAGAGTCCGGTGAAATGTCAGACGATGCAAAAGCAGCCTATAAACAATGGCTAAAAAAATCGACTTATAAACCAATTATAAATGTTGAACGTAAAGGTTCTACTGCACAGTTAGATGCAAAATATATTGCACCCCATAAATTAGATACAGGGGAATGGAATCATGACACAATTGGCATGGTAGCTTTGGATGCCCATGGAAATTTAAGCGGTAGTTGTACAACAAGCGGTGCAGGGTTCAAATTACGTGGTCGATTAGGAGACTCTCCTATCATTGGTGCTGGTTTGTATGTTGACAATGAAGTTGGTGCTGTAGTGGCTACCGGACAAGGGGAAGACGTGATTAGAGTAGCAGGCGCAAGTGCAGTTGTAGAACAAATGAGACAAGGTAAATCACCACAGGAAGCTTGTCAATTTGTAGTGGAGCGAATCCGTCGAATAAAGAAAGAAAAAGCAAATGATATCCAAGTTTGTTTTATTGCACTAAATAAAGACGGGGCTTATGGAAGTTATGCGTTGCATAAAGGGTTTAATTATGCAGTTCAAACAAATGAAGGTGCAAAGTTGGTGGAATCTCCATTTATTTATTAAGTGTATTAAGTAAGCAGTTTTCGCAGGTTGGTGAAAAAGTATAATAATGAGTAAAGTAATATTAGAGATAGCAGTTTTTTCGGTAGAAGCAGCCTTATCAGCAATCGCAGCTGGTGCTGACAGAATTGAATTTTGCGAAAATCCTGGTGAAGGAGGAACTACCCCTTCTTATGGAAGCTTGGTAACGCTAAAAAAAATAACGCAGAAAAACGTCTTCCCTATTATTCGACCAAGAGGCGGAGATTTTTTATATACTGACAATGAATTCGAATGTATAAAAGCGGATGTTTTAATCGCGAGAGATTTGGGCTATCCGGGTGTGGTCATCGGTTTATTAAACGCGGATGGAACGATCGATGTGGATCGTACTAAACAATTGGTTCAATTAGCTGCACCTATGGAAGTTACTTTTCATAGGGCTTTTGATAGATGTGAAGATCCTTTTAAAGGACTGGAAGCAATTATTGAAACTGGATGTAAAAGAATATTAACGAGTG
>CALPKD020000272.1 GCA_943324055.2 Chitinophaga pinensis | reverse complement strand
TTAAAGCTTGTGCGTTAAGTTCTTGGACAAAAAATAAAAGGAATGAAAAACATATTACTATTTTTTCAAATAAAGGAGATCGTTTATTCATTTATACATATTTAATAAAGTAGACTG
Source organism: Chitinophaga pinensis (assembly GCA_943324055.2). Taxonomy (GTDB): domain Bacteria; phylum Bacteroidota; class Bacteroidia; order Chitinophagales; family Chitinophagaceae; genus Sediminibacterium; species Sediminibacterium pinensis_F. The sequence goes on along the minus strand of CALPKD020000272.1, from coordinate 2,948 downwards.
AATCATATAGATTTAGGTCTATTAAACTGCAATATGCTTATAGAATAAAAAAGCCCCAAAAAGGGGCTGTAAAAAAGGCTCTTTTACAGTGTAAAAATTAATTTTTACACTGTAAACCAATAAGTTATAAAGTGCTAATATAGTCGGAAGGAGCACAGCCTTCATATTTTTTAAAGGCATTATACATACTTTGACGGTTATTAAATCCCGACATTTCTGATAATGCTTCAATAGTAAAAGAGTCTTGCTTTTTAGATTTTAGCAATTCCTTAAAATACTTAATCCGGTTTTTGTTTAATAGTTCATTAAAACTATCATTGGTTTTGGATTGCAGATACTCCAGAATCTCCGCTTTTGGATGATTTAATTTTAAAGCAAAGTCCTCCAAATTGGCTTGTGGTTGTAAATAATAGTGATTTGAATAAAATAGAAATTCGAAATCTGTAGCCCCAATTGAACTTTGAGCAGTAGGTAATTTTTTAAAAGAATAAGAAAAATCTGCTTCATCAATAAACCTAGGTCTGTATAATACAAATAAAAGTAATATTAAATAAATGGTACTGAATAAAAAACGCGTATCTGGTTTTAAATTAAACAGATGAAAATTGTAAAGTATAAAACTAGAAACGCCGATGAAGATTGATGAGAATATAAGGCCGAACAAATAAAATGTCCAATTTCTGATTTTAATATGATACAAATTATTTTTATCTATTTTTTTATTAATTCTTATTAAATTATAAAACATAGAAGATAAAATAAGACCATTAATTATAAAAACATTTATCCGTTGAGGGATATCCCATTCACCGCTAGAAAATACTCCGTTTTTAACTGAAGCAAATCGAAATCCTTTAAATACGATAAATGCAAAAAATAAAATAAATAGCGTCTCTATTAAGATTACAAATTTTGGAATTTTATTGCTTGCTAAAATGTAAGTAATATTTACCATAGCAATAGTACCTAAAACTCGACTAGCAATAATATAGTAATCGACATTAAACCCAATTTCATCCAAAAAAAACAGGAAAGAACCAGTACATACAAAAAATAAAAGTATTTGCAGGTTAAATTTAAAAAATGAAACCTTTTGCTGTCCTTTTAAATTTTCAAAGATGGAAAATATACCAACTACGAATAAAGCAAAGAAAATATATGAATACATGGGTGCAATATAATGAGATTATGTGAAATTCAGTGGCTATACCAAGTCGGTCAGGGTTGAATGTGTTGCAGTTATTGAAATCCGATTAAAGCCTTATCTTTATTACAGCCTCATCTTCCAAAAAGATGTATAAATCCATTATTATGAAAAGACTACTTATTGTTGTAATTGTACTTTTTGCCAACCTAGGTTTAATAGCACAAAAATCGGGTCCACTTGGTTTGAACTTAATTAAGGAATCCGATTTGAAAAAGGATTTATATGCATTTGCAGATGCGCATTTTAAAGGCAGGTCAGCTGGAACGATAGATGAGCTTAAGGCTTCCATGTGGCTTGCTGAAAAGTACAGATCGATTGGCTTATTGCCTGCAGGAGACGATGGCACATACTTGCAATTTTTTACAATGTGGCGTAACACCATATCCGATAACTCATTTGTCCGCATACAAAACAAGGAATTTAAATTATGGAAGGATGTGAGTGTTGCTCAAATGGCAAACCTAAACATCAATGCACCCATTGTATACTTAGGTAACGCTGTAAATATTGATACCAATAAAATAGATGTAAAAAATAAAGTAGTTGCATTTGAAGCATCATCGGTTGGGATTAACTTAAATGTTTCGTTGCCTACTTGGAGATATAATCGCAGTGTGTTAACTAAATATGCAATGCCGTTAATAAGAAGAGGTGCTATAGCGATTGTTATTTTAGCGGATGATATTGCTGAAAAAGCATGGGAGGACGCGAATGAAAATTTTAAGAGAGGGACTTATGATATCGAAGGCGGGCCTAATGCACAAGTAAATACTAAAGTGCCTGTTTTGTGGTTACACAACAGTGAAAAAAATACACTAGCGAATGGTACTTCAAATTTAGAGGCGAATATAATGGTTGAAAAATATCCTTACCCTTCGGTAAATATTGTTGGGAAAATTGAAGGAACGGACCCTGCATTAAAATCAGAATACTTATTATATAGTGGGCATCAGGACGCACATGGTATTCGCAATGCCATCAATAACGATTCAACTTATTATGGTGCTGACGACAATGGAAGTGTGGATGTGGCGATGTTAGCAAATGCAAGGGCATTTGTAAAATATCCTGCAAAACGTTCTATCCTATTTGTGATCCAAGGTGCAGAGGAAAGAGGCCTATTAGGGTCTAGGTATTATTCATCTCATCCAACTGTGCCTATTAATAGTATCGTTGCAGTTTTAAATGGAGATATGATTGGCAGGAACAATATTGATAGTGCTGCAGTGTTAGGCGTGCAGGCTCCACATCGCAATTCAGCGGATCTTGTAAAGATGGTTTTAGATGCCAACAATGAGGGACCTAAATTTAAGCTTGACACGACTTATGATAAAGTAACGCATGTAGAAGGTTGGTATTTTAGAAGTGACCACTTACCTTATGCTCGACTAGGTATCCCAGCAATTATGTATACTTCCTTACTGCATGAAGATTATCACACTCCTTTGGACAATGCCGAAAACATCAATTACCCTAAATTAAAAAAGATGGCTGACTGGATGTACCGCACTGGTTACAAAGTAGCCAATGCAACAAACAGACCAGCGAAGGATACAAATTTTAAATTGGAGCGATAAAGCAGTTTTTAAATACCCTGGCAGTTTTATCAATACCAACAACATAAGTGTTTAGTTTGAAGCGATAAGATTTATTCGATTTATTCTGTCTAACCCTTGACGCCATAAACCTCAACGTTTACAAGCTTTTAGAACAACTGTAATTTAATTGTATTAAATTACAC
>CALPKD020000271.1 GCA_943324055.2 Chitinophaga pinensis | reverse complement strand
GGGAAGCATTCTATTTTGACGGACTTGCTTTATTACAAGTATTATTTCTTAGATACATTGCAGTATCCATATGATAAACAAACGCTAATTGATTAGTTTGAATTATTGAGCGATCAGTTAGCTAGTAAACAGTTTAATCATTTCATGTTTCGAGATTTCCAAAGCAGAAATATTATTGTAAACAACGATGAGGTTTACTTTATTGATTTTCAAGGAGGCATGCAAGGTGGTTTGTCCTATGATGTTGCGTCATTGTTGTGGCAAGCAAAAGCAGAACTGCCTATTGAATGGAAAGAAAAATTATTAGATTATTATATTCAGGAGGTACAACAATTGTTGCCTACTCCAATTGATATAGTGCAATTTAAAAAACAATATCATGGATTTGTACTGTTACGTTTATTGCAAGTATTGGGAGCTTATGGTTTTAGAGGGCTTTTTGAGCGAAAAGCACATTTCTTAACAAGCATTCCTTTGGGTCTGAATAATTTAAAAAACTTCTTACAAGTTTATAAGCTAGACAAAGATACGCCTGTGTTTGCGGGCATTTTGGATTGGATGGTGGGTGACGAAGTGATCCAGCGATTTGTGCCTCCGATAGCAGATGAACGTACGCCATTAGTAATTACCATTAATAGCTTCAGTTATAAAAAGGGACTACCGAAAGATGATTCGGAAAATGGAGGAGGCTTTATTTTTGATATGCGTGGAATTTTAAATCCAGGAAGATTCGATGAGTATAAAAAACTATCAGGATTAGATAAGCCTGTTCAGGATTTTTTAGAACAAAGAACCAAGATGAATACGTTTTTAAATAGCGTATGGGATTTAATAGATATTACGGTTGAAAATTATTTAACGAGAGATTTTGAATCCTTGCAAATCAATTTTGGTTGTACAGGCGGACAACATCGAAGCGTATTTGCGGCGGAGCAAACCGCGAGGCATTTAAAAAATAAGTATAAGGTTAAGGTGGATTTAACCCATACGAATAGAACGTATTGGGTTAAGTAGTTTGGTCTATTAATAAACACATGGTTATGCGAGCAATGATATTAGCGGCTGGATTAGGGACTAGATTGAAACCCTTTACGGACAAGCATCCTAAGGCACTGGCAATGGTGAATGGGAAATCTTTATTACAACGCAATGTGGAATATTTGCAGGCATTTGGTATCAAGGAGGTGATTGTAAATGTGCATCATTTTGCAGATCAGATTATTAAAGTAGTCAAAGACAATCATGGTTGGGGATCAAATGTGGTAATATCTGATGAGACCGATGAAGTATTAGAGACAGGGGGCGGGTTATTACGTGCAGCTGCTTATTTTGAAGGGGAAGGTAAATGGTTGGTGATGAATGCAGATATTTTAACCGACCTGCCATTAGATAAAATGATAGCAGCAGATACTTTGTTTACGGAGGCTGCTGAAGGAGATATGATTGCAACACTCGCAGTAACAAATAGGACAACAAGCAGAAATTTAATATTTAATGCAGCCGGTACTTTATGCGGTTGGAAAAATAATACGACAGGTGAGGAGAAATGGGCAAATCCTTTAAGAGATCCTAGTACTGCTGTTCCTAAAGCTTTTAGTGGTATACAAATAATACATAGTTCCTTTTTTAATGCATTAGAAATGCAAGGCAAATTTTCCCTAATTGATGCTTATTTAAAAATAGCACAACACTATCCTATCTATTATTTTGATCATAGTGATGGCATCCTTTTAGATGTAGGTAAGCCAGAAAGTTTAGAAAAAGCCGCTACTATTTTCAAGTAATAGGTTCCTTATTTTAAGTCCCCTTGATTAAACTTTTATGTAAATCTTTTTCTTATCTAAAATAAAAGCAAGTACAGCGAAAAAAGTAATAAAACAGATTGCATAAACAAAGGATCCTATGCGTAAGTCACTTGAAATGTTTTTACAAACATGCTCGTAAAACCAAGGCAGTGCCGAAGTGTATACTTTTTCTCCTTTCTCGTCTACATGGTCTACCCATCTTAATAATGCAAGTACACGGGGTAAAAAACCACTCATTACAAAAATAAACAAAGGGTTTTTCCCGAATACATCAAAGAACTTACTCCAGTTGCCTTTTGTGTCTTTAAACTCTAACAAATAGATCAGCATACTAAGGGTGATGGTAGCAAGTCCTGTGGTATAAAACACATAACTACTGGTCCATATTTTTTTATTAATAGGGAAACTAAAGTCCCAGATATACCCAGCCAAAACAAGCACTACGCCTGTTAGTAGTAACTGTGCTAGCATTTCATAACTCTTCCCTTTCACTTGAATATACTCGCCAACAAGGTAGCCAAGGATTACTTGAACAATTGCAGGAAACATACTTACTAATCCTTCTGGATCAAATGGCACGCCTTCGCCTTTATAAATATGAGTAACGCCTAAGATGGCTTGATCAATAGGATTACCAAAATAACCAGATAAGCTATAAGGATGGCCTGGGGCACCTAATAAAATATTCAATACCCAATAGATTACCAGCATCATCATACCAATAAAAAGCGCCATCTTGGATTTTCCATAGTATAGGATCACAGATGCGAAAAAATAACATAAAGCGATTCTTTGTAAAACTCCAAGTATGCGCACGTTCTCCCATACTTTAAAAATCAAATTTCCATCTGACCATTTTACAAAAGGGCTCCAATTTAAAAACAGTCCAATGCCAAATATTAAAAGTGTTCTTTTTACGACTTTCTGCCAAAAATGAATATCCGTATCTGTTTGCATTTTAGGCATCACAAACGAAAGTGCATTTCCTACTGCGAATAAGAAAAAAGGGAATACTAAATCGGTAGGGGTACATCCATGCCAGCTTGCGTGTGCTAGTGGGCTAAAAATATGCCCCCATGAGCCCGGATTATTCACTAAAATCATCAATGCTACAGTGGCACCTCTAAAAACATCTAAGGAATAGTATCTTTGCTGCTTCATAATATTAATATAAATTGGATTCTTAGTAATATATATACATAAAATAATATCTTTGTAAGATACAAATTCAGATGCAAAAAAACATATTAATTACCGGAGG
>CALPKD020000270.1 GCA_943324055.2 Chitinophaga pinensis | reverse complement strand
ATATTTCAAGCATGGTGGGTCAATTGTATGCTAAAGGGGATTCAAAAATCGACGCTGCTTATACCATATTTTACATGGGAATCAATACGGGCGGGGCGCTAGGTCCAATAGTTTGCGGTGTGCTTGGTGATACAGGTAAGAACGGGGATTTTAAATGGGCATTTTTTGCAGGTGGAGTTGCCATGTTATTAAGCGTTATTACTCAAATGACATTTCAGAAAAAATATTTAGTGAATCCTCAGGGGGAGGAAATTGGAGTTGCACCTAAAGATGCGCCTAAGTTTTTTCAAAAAATTCCAGTGATGGTTGGATTTTTATTTTTAATCTCTTTAGTAACAATCGCTTTAGTGTATATTGATATTAAAGTAGTGAGTTATTTGTTTTGGTTGTTACTCGCTTGTATTTTGTTTATCGCATTTATTATATTCTCAGACAAGTCGTTAGATATTATCCAAAAGAAAAAGGTAGCCGTATTATTTACAGTTTCTTTCTTTGTTATCTTTTTCTGGAGTGCTTTTGAACAAGCTGGTGCCAGTTTAACATTTTTTGCATCTGAAAATACAGATAGAAATTTAGGATTCTTTGAAGTGCCTACTAGTTTTTTTCAATCTTTGAATTCTATTTTTGTAGTGACACTTGCTCCCTTAGTTGCATGGATTTGGATAAAGTTGGGTAAGCGCAATAGAGAGCCCTCCTCTCCATTTAAAATGGCAATGGGTTTAATGTTATTGGCATTGGGTTATTTATGGATTGCTACAGGTGTAAATGGAGTAGGTACAGGGGTTAAAGTAAGTATGATTTGGTTAATTGGAATGTATATGATGCATACATTTGGCGAATTGTGTTTGTCTCCAATTGGGTTATCATTATTTAATAAATTAGCGCCTGTAAAATTCGCTTCTTTGCTAATGGCAGTATGGTTTACAGCAAATGCATTTGCTAATAAATTAGCCGGTGTGTTTAGTGCTTTGTATCCAGAAAACGGGAAGGCTACTGCCTTTATCGGTTATCAAATTAGCAACCTGCATGAATTTTTTATGTTCTTTGTTTTTATGGCCGGTATCGCTTCCGTTATATTGTTTTTCTTATCGAGTAAATTGAAAAATTTAATGGAACAATAGTCTATTTGTTTCATTCATCGCAGTATAAAAAAAGCTCCGGATTTTATTCGGAGCTTTTTTTATACTTTAAATTACATCACAAGTTTTTGTTACTATAATACACCTCTAACAATTTCGTCCACAACGCCTGGGTCTAATAAAGTGGAAGTGTCTCCTACGTTTCCTAGTTCACCTTCGGCTACTTTGCGTAAAATACGACGCATTATTTTTCCGGAACGCGTTTTAGGTAAGCCAGAAACAAATTGAATTTTATCAGGTTTCGCAATAGGTCCAATAATTCTTGTTACTGTTTGTAAAATATCTTTACGAATCATGTCTGCGGTTCCATGTGTGTCCTGGCCATGAGATCCTGTATAAATCACATAAGCATAAATACCCTGTCCTTTAATATCGTGAGGATATCCAACTACGGCACTTTCAACTACGCCAGCGTGCATATTTATAGCATTCTCCACCTCGGCAGTTCCAATACGATGCCCACTCACATTTAATACATCATCCACACGCCCTGTGATTCTAAATTGACCATCTTCAGTTCTTAATGCACCATCTCCTGTGAAATATAAATTATCATAAGTAGCAAAATAATTGGTTCTGCATCTTTCATGATCCCCATAAGTGGTTCTTAAAATTGCTGGCCAAGGTTGTGTGAGGCATAAATTACCACGGTACAAACCATCTTCCATTTCGGTCACTTCGTCGCCCTTGTCATCTACTAAAATTGCTTTAATACCTGGCATTGGGTATGTTGCCCAGCCTGGCTTGCCTGGAGTAATGCCTGCCATATTGGATATTAATACACCACCTGTTTCGGTCTGCCACCAGGTATCCACAATTGGACATCTTTTTTTACCAATATGTTCGTCGTACCAATGCCAGGCTTCCTCGTTAATGGGTTCGCCCACAGTACCTAATACCTTAAGACTACTTAGGTCATGATCTTTCACTGGACCTAATCCAAATCCCATTAAGGAACGAATCGCTGTTGGTGCTGTATATAAAATGTTGACTCTGAATTTGTCAATAATATCCCAGAATCTCCCAGCATCAGGGAAGGTAGGTATGCCTTCAAACATTAATGAAGTTCCACCAGCACTTAATGGGCCATAAATAATATAACTATGACCAGTTATCCAACCAATATCTGCGGTACAAAAAAAGATGTCGTTAGGCGAATAGTTAAATACGTTTACAAAAGTGTAATTCGTGTAAATCATATAACCAGCTACACTATGAACAACACCTTTTGGTTTTCCGGTTGATCCCGATGTGTATAAAATAAATAAAGGGTCTTCGGCATCCATCTCCACTGCGTCGATACTTACAATGCCTTGCGACTCCACTTTTTTAATTTCATCTTCCCACCAGACATCACGTCCTTTTAACATAGATACTGCAGTTCTTGTTCTTGTACAAACAATCACTCGTTGAATGGTTTTATTTCCAATCAATGCATCATCAATGACTGATTTTAAGGGGATGTCTTTTGCGCCTCGATAAGCCCCATCACAGGTTATAATGAATTCTGCTTTTGCATCGTCTAGTCGGTCTGCGATGCTTTGTGCGGAAAATCCACCAAAGATCACACTATGTATAGCGCCTATTCTTGCACATGCTAAAACGGCAATAGCCAGTTCAGGAATCATTCCCATATATAAACAAACTCGGTCCCCTTTTTTCACCCCATTATTTATAAGCACTTGACCAAACTGACAAACTTTTTGATGTAGTTGCTTATAGGTGATGATGCGGTGGTGTTCTTCAGGATCGTTTGGTTCCCAAATAATTGCAGGGGTGTCTCCATGTAATGCTAAATGCCTATCCAAACAATTTTCGGTGATATTTAATTTCCCCCCTTTGAACCACTCAATTTTAGGTTCCTTAAAATTCCAATCTAATACGTTGTCCCATTTTTTATGCCATGTAAACGTTGCTGCAATTTCACTCCAAAATTCAACTGGTT
>CALPKD020000269.1 GCA_943324055.2 Chitinophaga pinensis | reverse complement strand
GCAGTATAATTTTTTGAAGCTAGGTATACTCTTGACAATTGAGCAGCAGCAGCATACTTAGTTGCATACATAGAATTATCCTCAGGTAATAAACTTTCTGCTCTTGTTAAATCAGTAATTACTTGTTCATATACTGCTTTAACAGTTGCTCTAGCAGCATAATCACTAGTTGTGATATTACCAGTAGGCTTTAAAACTAATGGCACACCAAGGTTGGCAGCATAGTCGCCATCACCAACCGCCTTAGCATATAACTTTACTAATTCAAAGTGCATAGATGCCCTTATAAAAAGTGCTTCTCCTTCAACTGAATTCTTTTTATCTGTTGAAGAAGTTACCTTATCTATCGCTGACAATACATTATTACAACGATTGATTGTATTGTATGCAGCAGTCCATGTTCCTGAAGCGTTTGTATTTGCTGCAGTGATTTGTGCTTTCGCAATTTCAGATAAGCCAGCGAATGTTCCAGTAAAGCTGATATTATCGGTATTCCCTAATAATTCATTCATTACCATAATATCACCGCCATAAGCAGTTGCTGCTTGAGCTCCATCATAAGATCCAATCAATGTAACTATTACATCCCCTTCAGAAAGAAGCGCTTTTGTATCAGAAATACTTTGGTATGGAGAAACATCAAGACGCTTTTCGCATCCTGTAATAGCTATAACGCCCAGCATCAAAAAGGCGATTAAGTTATTGTTTATTTTTTTATTATATATTTTCATAGAATTCATTATTAATTAATTAAAAATTAATGTTTACACCAAATAAAATAGTTCTTGGTTGTGGTGGTGTGTAAAAATCACTTCCTTTAGCGATATTCGAATCAAAATCATCCGCGTTCACTTCAGGATCCCAATAAGGATACTTTGTAAATGTCAATAAATTTTGTCCAGAAACATACACTCTTAATTTTTCAAGTTTAAACTTGTTTAATTTTTTTGAATCAAAAGTATACCCTAAGCTAACCGTTCTTAATCTGATATAAGATCCGTCCACTATGTAACGGCTACTAATTTGCGCACCATTATTATAATAGAATCTTGCTTGAGGTACATTTGTGATGTCCCCTGGTTTTTGCCAACGTTGCATTTGATCATAAGTTTGGTTATCCTCATATCTCATATTTGCTGAAGAATATCTTCCCATTCCGTAAATATTGTTTTGATTACCCGAAACACCATTAAAGAATATGGACGCATCAAACCCTTTGTAAGAAAAGTTGTTTGTTAATCCAAACACAAAATCTGGATTAGGATCACCTACTACTTTCTTTTGAGCTTGGCTATATACACTTGTTGTTGTTCTATCAAAAGTGCCATCTGCATTTTTTGTATTTTTGTACCAAAGTGCATTACCGTTTGCAGGATCTACACCAGCCCACTCTGCAGCATAAAATACACCAATTGCGTATCCTTCTTGTACTCTGTTCATACTACCCACACCACCTTCGATAATTTGACCTTGAATATCAGTCACCTTACCTTGGTTCATAGCAATATTGAACGAAGTTGACCATTTAAATGCACCAATTAAGTTTTGCGTGTTTAATACAAATTCAAAACCTTTATTCTCTAATTTACCAATGTTTTTAACCATACTTGTAAATCCAGTAGTTGCAGGTACATTCACATTCAATAATAAGCCAGTTGTGTTTTTTACATAGTAATCAATCTCACCGGTAATTCTGTTGTTGAATATTCCAAAGTCTAAACCTAAATCTAATTGAGCAGTGGTTTCCCATTTCAAACTATCATTTCTAAGTTGACTTGGTCTTTGTCCAGCACTACCTGCATAACCAGCATCTCCTGTGTACAATCCTAATTGAGGAAAGTTCCCAATTTCAGCATTACCAACATTACCATAAGAAGCTCTTAATTTTAAGAAGCTAATATATTTATTGTCTTGTAAGAATTTCTCATTTGACAAAATCCATCCTGCTGAAATAGCTGGGAAGAAACCAGTTCTAGCACTTTTACCAAATCTTGAGGATTGATCAATTCTACCACTTGCGGCAACTATGTATTTATCGTTCATTACATAGTTTGATCTTAAGAAATAAGATAAAAATCTAAAATCACTTTGAGAAGAACTACCATCTGCTTTTGTAGCAGCACTCGCAATTTTTTGGTATGAATCAGAAGGGAATCCTGTTCCAGTTACGCTATTGTACTTTGCTTGAGATTGCTGATACTGCATCCCCAATGTTGCATTAAAGTTATGGATGCCTTTTGATTTTGCATACGTAAAATAACTATTCGTATTATAGTTGGTAATGAAAGCGCCTGTATTCGTTCCCTCTCCAGTTGGCGAACTCGTGTTTCTAACTGTTTGAGTTTGATAATATCTTTCTTCGTTTTGACTTAAGAAGTCTAAACCAAATTCAGATTGAAAAGTCAAGCCCGGTAAAATTTTTGCTTTCAAATAAGTATTACCAAAAGTTCTGTATACATCTTGGGCATATTTGGCATATTGAATTTGAATCATTGGGTTAAAATATAAACCAACATTTTGATCACCTGGAGGCGTTCCTGTAGGCAATCCTGTATTAGGATCCTTAAAAGGAGACATTGGCAATAAAGCAGCAGCTTGTAATGGATTAGAGAATGCATTATCACCTGGCAAACGTCTGTTATAAGTTCTAGACAAACTCAATGAAACGCCTAAATCCAACCAATCATTTGCTTTTTGATCCACGTTCAAACGACCAGTTGTTCTTTGTAAATTATTACCAATGATTGTTCCAACTTGATCTAAATTTTGAAAAGAGGTAAAGAATTTTGTTTTATCGTTACCACCTCTAATTTGTAAATCTGCTTGATTGTATTGTCCTTTTTGGAAAGCCTGATCCTGCCAATCGTAAGATACGTTCGGTGTTTTAGACCATTGTCCAAAACTATTGTAGTCCATATAATATTTTACATACTCAGTGCTACTTGAAGGATCCGTAATTTCATAGCCGTCTAAAGCATCTGCATTTGCAGCAGATTCTAAAGCGAGTTCAGCATATTCTTTCGAATTTAACATTCTCACTCTTTTAGTTGCTTCAGAATAACCTGACTGAACGTTAAAAGTAAT
>CALPKD020000268.1 GCA_943324055.2 Chitinophaga pinensis | reverse complement strand
TGAAAAATATAAAATCAAGAGAGTGGTGGTGAGTACGTATCAAAGTGTAACAGGTACAGGCAAGCAAGCGGTAGACCAATTGTTTAACGAGCGTAAGGGGGAGAAAATTTCAGCGGAAGAAATGGCGTATAAATATCAAATTGATTTAAACGTAATTCCGCAAATCGATGTATTCTTAGAAAATGGATACACGAAGGAAGAAATGAAGATGGTTAAAGAAACCAATAAAATCATGCAGGATGAATCTATTCGTGTAACAGCGACTACCGTTCGTATTCCAGTGGTTGGTGGACATAGTGAAAGTGTGAATGTGGAGTTTGATAATGAATTTGACTTAAAAGAAGTGATCACATTGTTAGCTACTGCACCTGGTATTATTGTACAACAAGACGATGCAGCACAGCTTTACCCAATGCCTTTGTGGGCACACGAAAAGGATGAAGTTTTTGTTGGACGACTACGTCGGGACGAAACACAGGACAAAACTTTAAACATGTGGATTGTGAGTGACAATTTACGCAAAGGTGCTGCAACAAATGCCGTACAGATTGCTGAGTATTTAATTGCAAAAGGGATTGTATAAAATTGACGGGATTTTTTGTAGTTCAATATTTTTTAATTAGCTCCTTCCACAAGCGCTATAAATTCATCCTCTGTAATAATTTTTATAGTGCCTATTTTTTTTGCTTTTTCTAATTTACTTCCTGCATCTTCTCCAACAATTAAGTAATGTAATTTACTACTTACGCCGCTTAAAATATGACCTCCTTTTGCTTCTGCCATCCCTTCTGCATCGGACCTTTTAAGTTTATTTAAGGTGCCTGTAAATAAAAAATTAAGTCCTGACAAACTGCCATCTTTGCTCAATATTTCGGTTTGGATTAGATTCAATCCTAGTGATTCAAGTTGCTGGATAAGCTGAATATTTTGTGCTTCGTGAAAAAAGTGATAAATGCTTTTTGCGACTTTCACTCCTACGTCGTCAAAGGATTGTAATTGCTCCTCGCTAAAATCTTTCAAATCCAAAAGATGATTTAGGTGACTTGCTACTGTTTTAGCTGTTGTTTCTCCAACAAAACGAATGCCTAATGCATATAATAAGCGGTATAAAGGTTGCTTTTTTGAGGCATCTATTGCCGTTATTAAATTCTCAACACTTTTTTTGCCAAAGCCCTCTAGTGTACTAATTTTTTCAAAGTCCAATGTGTAAATATCTGGGACGGATTTGAGTAAACCTAACTCGTAAAACTTTCTAATATTCGCGTCTCCAAAACTTTTAATATCCATGGCATCCTTGCTCACAAAGTGTATGATGCGTTCAACGATCTGTGCTGTACATAGGGGATTATTGCATCTCCATACTGCTTCTGCTTCTTCTTTTTCTAATAGTGCATCACAAACAGGACAGTTTGTTGGAAATTCAATTGTTTTTTCTGTGCCTTTTCTCAAAGCGGGAATGGATTGAACAATTTGAGGAATCACATCTCCGGCTCTTTCAATAAGTACGGTGTCTCCTAATCTTAAATCTTTTTCTCTGATGTATTCTTCGTTGTGTATGGAAATACTAGATACTGTTACGCCACCTATTGCGACTGGCTGCAACTTTGCTACGGGTGTAACGGCACCTGTGCGGCCCACTTGAAATTCCACGGACTCTAATATAGTAGTCGCTTGCCTCGCTTTGAATTTATAGGCAATGGCCCACCTTGGATGGTGCGAAGTCATTCCTAGTTTTTCATGCAAAGCCATGTCATTTATTTTAATTACAAGGCCATCAATTTCATAAGGTAGTTGGTCTCTTTCTAATTCGAAACTGTTACAAAATTCAACTACGTTGTCTATGCCATTGATGATTCTTTTTTCCTTTTGAGGGGACCTAAAGCCCATATTCCACAATAGTTCTAAGGAGCCACTATGTGTTGTGAGTAATTCAGGGAGTGTCGCCCCAGGCAATAAATTAAAAAAACTAATATTATAAATAAAAGCATCTAGGTTCCGGTCTGCCACTTCCTTGGGGTCCTTCATTCTTAAACTTCCTGCTGCTGCGTTTCTTGGATTCGCTAGGGTTGCTATATTTTTTTCTTTTAATCTTTCATTAAAATCATGAAATGCTTTTTTACTCATGATTACTTCACCCCTTATTTCCAATTGTTGTATTCCGTAATGAGATAATGGTATACTTAACGGAATCGATTTGATTTGTTTTATATTTTGTGTAATATCATCTCCGGCAATACCATCTCCTCTAGTGCAGGCCCTTACTAATAAGTCATTTTCATAAATGAGGGAAATACTTGCACCATCAAATTTAGGTTCCACACAATAAGTAATCATTTCAACGCCTGCCCCTTCCTTCGCTTTGCGGTCAAAATCAATAAGGTCCTCGGCATTGTAACTATTTTCCAAACTTAACATGGGTACCAAATGAGGCACTGTTTCAAAGGCATTGTTTAAACTATTGCCTACTCTTTGACTGGGCGAGTCTTTTGTAATTAACAAAGGGGATGCGGCCTCTAAAGCTACTAGCTGCTGATACAATACATCATATTCATAGTCGCTTATTAAGGGGGCCGCCGCAACATAATATTGGTATTCGTGAAATTTCAACACCTTCCTTAAGGTCTCTAGGTCTATATCATGAGGATTCTGTAAGAATTCCTTCGTAATAGTTTGAAATTGCTGTATTTGAGCTTTGTTGTACATGAGATTAAATGTCTGCTAAATTACAAATAGTTTTATTCTTTTATTTCGTAATTTGTCGAACTATTGATATTATTTCACGAATCCTTATATGTCACAAAATTTTAAAGAAGCGCACGCACTTGTTAGCACCTATCCTACAGTTCCATTAACTGTCGATTGTGTTATTTTCGGGTTTATAGATAATACATTAAAAGTGCTACTTATTAAGAGTGATCTGGCGCAATTTAGTGGTCAACTTTCCTTATTAGGTGATAATGTACTTTCGGATGAGGATTTGGACAATGCTGCGAATCGCGTCTTGATTGCAAGAACTGGCATGAAGGATGTGTTTTTAGAGCAAGTGCACACTTTTAGCAAACCCAATAGGCATCCAGGGGGCAGGGTTATTA
>CALPKD020000267.1 GCA_943324055.2 Chitinophaga pinensis | reverse complement strand
TATACGTTTCTGTTTGTGAATGACAATTGGGACAAAGCAATCTTAAATTAATCAGCTTATGGTTGATTCTATTACCATCAATATGATCTAATTCCAAATTAAGTAGTTTCCCATTCCATGAATCAATCCCGCAAACTATACATACATTTTTGAGTACCCCAGCTTTTAATAATCTATTTTTTAGTTTAAACGTCTGGAAATGCGGATGTGCCCCGTTTAAAATTTCAGCAAGCTCGATTTTAGATGGCGCTTTTTTGTTCCCACCTTTCAGGCCCTGATTAGGAGTATAACATTTATAAATAAGCGCTAACCTTTTTAAAGTGTTGAAATGAATTTTCAAAGTTGCTGCAGCTTGTGCCATCGAAGTGCTTTGATTACAAACTTCAATTACATGTTCTTGGGCAATATTGGTTTTCATCTTTGTAAATTAGGACAAAAAAAAATCCCTTCCTCAATTTCTTGAAAGAAGGGATTGTGCCCCAGGCGGGAATCGAACCCGCACGGGCGTTGCGGCCCACAGGATTTTCTTACTACTATGGTTTTCACCACCCTACCGGTTTGTAGTCTGGACTATGCCTTCACCGTATCTTTCGATTTAGGTGCTCCGTGTCTAGTCTCTACACGTTCCCTTTCGGGCTTCGCTCGGTATTCCCATTTAAAAGGGTTCGCCGAATTTACGGAGTTCTACATCTTCAATTTCTCGAAGTGCACTCAAATTCTTGTTCTACCAAAGAACAGTGTCTAAGTCCTGCGTGTCTACCAGTTCCACCACCAGGGCGTCATTGCTGACTTAAAAAAAATCCCGATCCGAAGAACGGGATTTTTGGAGCGAAAGACCGGGCTCGAACCGGCCACCCCGACCTTGGCAAGGTCGTGCTCTACCAAATGAGCTACTTTCGCTTGTATAAGAACTATTTTTAGGAGTGCAAAAATAGGGATTCAGCGCCCCTAAACAAAATTTATTTTACTTATACTCAGGTTTGTACTGAGAACTAGTATTCACCTCTACTGTAGGCTTTTTAAAACCACTTGAAAACACTTTTGAGCAATTGCCCACAACGAGTGCTAGCAAAGAAAAAACAGTTACGTAAAAGAAAAATCTAGAAGAAGTCACCCAATTAGTGGCGATATCTTTTTGTGCTTCAATTTGTTGTAAATCTTCTGACATATGGTATAATTACGGACGCAAAAATAGCAACAAGTTCTTAATAATGAACGGGTTTGCCTACTATTTTATTAAAATAATGCTTGTTTTTTACAAAGTATTGAAAAACCAGGGACCCATTGTATACCCCATCCAATGTTTTCAGGGATTTTGGAGATAGGGATCGATTCAATTTGCCAGTTAAAATATAGAATATTAAGGCAAAATGGGCTTTAAATATTGCCGTGAAAAAGTAAGTATCCCCACTTAGTAAACCTTTCCATGCCGAAATAGCGTCCAGCGCAAAGCGAGCAGGCAATTTCCAAGCCAGCTCGACTAAAGGCAAATTCTTACACATCATGATTAAATTGTTCCTAAAGTTCAAAAACACTTTTCGGCCTCCTCTAGGCAATGTACCTGCACCAACATGATAAACGACCGAACTTGGACAAGCGTATAGCTGATGACCGGCTAATTGCATCCTCCAGCATAAATCTATCTCCTCTTGG
The DNA here is from genome assembly GCA_943324055.2 of Chitinophaga pinensis. Classification (GTDB taxonomy): domain Bacteria; phylum Bacteroidota; class Bacteroidia; order Chitinophagales; family Chitinophagaceae; genus Sediminibacterium; species Sediminibacterium pinensis_F. The sequence continues at coordinate 1,439 of CALPKD020000267.1, read as the reverse complement.
TGTGCAAAAAAACTATCATCAAAACCGCCTAGTGTATGGAATAATTTAGCTCGAATCATAAATGCAGCACCCGAAGCCCAAAAAATGGGAGCTTGATCATCATATTGCTGTGCATCTTTCTCACAAAAATCAAAAACCCGACCACGAGAAAATGGATAACATAGACTATCTATCCAACCACCACTCGCCCCTGCATATTCAAATAAGGTAGGTTCCTTAAATGATAATAATTTGGGTTGACACGCCCCTATTGAGTGATTTGATTCCATCAGCTGCACCATTGGCGTAATCCAATTAGGCGTCACGGAAACATCTGAATTTAATAAAACATAATAATCAGCTTGCACCATTTTTAATGCCCAGTTATATCCGCCAGCAAAACCTTCATTCGTTGGATTGGTAATTACTTTAACTGTTGGAAAATTGGACTTTAACAAAACAAGTGAATCATCTGTAGAACCATTATCTGCAACCACCACTTCAAAATTTTCATATTGAGTCGCTAAAACAGTAGGTAAAAAATCGTTTAGATATTTTACCCCGTTATAATTTAATATGACAATGGAAACAAGTGGTTTCAAACAGATTTGTTTTTGCGAATGTAAGGCCAAAATATGGGAATTCGAAGGAAAAAAGCTAACTTGGCTTTATGAATAAGGGCCATTTTTTACGTTTGAACTTAGATTTATTGAATCACCCCATGGGGTAGAATCCTATTTGAGCATCTCTTCCCTTTTCTTGAGTAAACATAATTCATACGAATTGACATTACTCTATCCCTTATTTTTTAAACAAACTTATAATGACAACTAATTCACTTAGTGCCAAAGCTGAACATTTTTTAGCATTGGAAGACAAATATGGCGCGCACAATTATCATCCCCTTCCTGTTGTATTAGATCGCGGACAAGGTGTTTATTTATATGACGTAGATGGTAAACAATACTTTGATTTTTTAAGTGGTTATTCTGCAGTAAATCAAGGTCATTGCCATCCTGCAATTATCGAAACCTTACAAAAACAAGCGAGTAAATTAACGCTTACGTCTAGAGCTTTTCATAATGATCTTTTAGGCACCTATGAGCAATACATTACTCAGTATTTTGGGTATGACAAAGTACTCCCTATGAACACAGGCGTGGAGGGTGGAGAAACTGCCATTAAATTAGCAAGAAGATGGGGATATAATGTAAAGGGCATTCCTGAAAACGAAGCAAAAATTATTTTTGCTGAAGGTAATTTTTGGGGGCGCACATTAGCCGCGATATCTTCATCAACCGACCCAAGTAGTTATAAAGGATTTGGGCCATTTATGCCAGGATTTGGATTAGTACCTTACAATGATTTAGTCGCTTTAGAAGCAGCATTGAAAGACACAACGGTAGCGGCCTTTATGGTAGAACCAATCCAAGGCGAAGCCGGCGTAGTGATTCCAGATG
>CALPKD020000266.1 GCA_943324055.2 Chitinophaga pinensis | reverse complement strand
TTTTCAATTGTGCCCAGCTCTTAGTTTGTATGGAGTTTAAAATATAATTCGCGCCCCAGTTTTCGCTAGGCACTATTTTTTTATCTGGATGCTGTAAATCGTTTTGAAAATTATTGGCAACCCCGTCATCATTCACCCATCCATTGTAATTGTAAAAGTATTTTCCACCTAGCAAATGCTCAAGTTGACTGTAATAATGAATCTGATCCTTTGCAAGATCCATCCCCGCTGAGGCTTGCCACAAGTTATTTATCTGACATTGAAATTGAGTTGAAGCTCTTAATAAAAACAATGCTGCGACTTGTGCATTAACAATATAAAAGGAACGCTTTGATACACTTGATTGATTCACTTTTTCTAATTGATCAAAATTAATTTGCAAGGACTGAGGATTGCTTTTAAACCAATCGACTAAGCCAGATTGCATACTACTATCCTTTGCATAGCTTGGTAAATAACGATAGTAATCGGGTCTAGGATCAAATGAATTTGTCCAGTCCAAGCTTGTTTGCTTTTGATTGCCTAGCACTATTCCAATGCTACTATTCAATGATGTAGTTTCCTTCCAGCGTTTTTGGTGACGGAAAGTAAAAACAGGCGCATTGCTTTGTTTACTATTTGGGTACAATGCATTGCCATGATACCAACCCCAGCTAGGATTGTAATTTCTTACGCTTGACAGATCAATCGCCTCCTTTCCCGATGGCGACATTTTCCCCTGCGAAATAATATCCCACCAAAATGTAAAGCCAAAAGATTGTTGACGTTTCAATAATTTCTCAACGCTAATTAACAACCCATTCATTTTTTTAAACCCATTGGGAAGCATTCCATTGGGCGTTACCTGAAATGCAAGATTTAAATTCACATACCAATGGCTCCCCAGTTTACCGGAACTCCATTGAGCATTTGTTGCATTTACATATGAATGATTAGAGATCGCTGTGCTGAGTGTGAAAGACTTTTTAAATTCATTTGCATTCGATTTAAAATATTGTGCCGAACCATTTGCTCCGTATCCTAATTCAGACGATTCATTGTTTATACTATTCCCTTCCTTCCTAAACCCTTTATAAAGTCCAGAATAAGCAAACCCGGCATTCCAGCCAGACAAGTTGGACTGCCAATTCAATCCATCGATAAAGGAGATCCTAGTATCTACCCCACCTCTTGGAGACCAACTAAACACAAACCCGTTAAACTGGGCGATCTTATACAAGGCGCTTGTATTGGCATTTAGCAAAGTGGGCAGCCAGTCCATGCTGTTTAATTGTTCCTCATTTTTAAAATCCTGAGGCATTGCAATTTCTTCTTGACAAAACAAGTAGAGTGGATTGTACAATAATAAAATAAGAAGTATCGAAGCTTTGATTAGCGAATTCATAAATCCGTGCAAATATTGAACATCAAATATGGAGCAAACCAACTCTTGTTTTTTTTCGGCAAATACTTGAAAATAGTATTGATCAAATAGTTAATCTCGGTGGCTAAAATAAACACGCCATGCCTTTTTTTAAAAAATCGTTCTTCACCTCCAAAATACTACAGCTTGCTTTTATGCTTATTTGTTTAATTCCTGATCCTGCAAAAAGTCAAGAATATGTCGTTGGATTTTACAATTGCGAAAACTTTTATGATACTACAAATCAATTAAATGTGATGGACGAGGATTTTTTACCTGGAAGTGCTAAAGCCTATGATAGCATAGCTTACGAGACAAAAACAAATCATATAGCACGCATCATTCATGCACTTGGGAAACTTGTAAGTGGAGCATCCTTATCGATAATGGGTGTTGTTGAAATAGAAAACAATATAGTACTCAACAAAGTGTTGGATGATCCTTTAATAAGAAAATATCATTATAAATTTATCCATTTTGATTCCAAGGATATTAGAGGTGTAGATGTTGCATTGATATACAACCCTGCGGTCTTTGTCCCAATCCGTTACCGTTCCTACACCTTGACAGACGCGACGCATTTTAATACGTATGCAACAAGAGACATCCTTTACGTTAAAGGACTATTAGGAACAGAACAGGTCCACTTATTAGTAAACCATTGGCCAAGCAGAAGAGGGGGTGACCTGCAATCTAGATCCAAGCGAATATGGGCATCAACGATATGTAAAAGGATTATGGATAGTATCCAGCATTTGGATTCGGCAGCAAAATGGATTGTAATGGGAGATTTTAATGACAATCCAGACGATAATAGTATACGTCAATTAGGGATGTTTAACCCATTTTTAAAGCCTTTTAGGAATGGAATGGGCACATTGGCTTATAACGATAGTTGGAACTTGTTTGACCAAATATTGATTAATGATCAGTGGAAACAGGCTGATAGGGGGGAAGTTATTAAAAATTTGAACAAAAATAAGTACCTAACATACTACAGTTCAACGATTTATAAAAATAGTGCAATGATTGAGCCGTTTGGAAGATACAAGGGATATCCAAAAAGAACTTACAATGGAAATGAATTTAGGGGTGGATATAGCGATCACTTCCCCGTAGCCCTAATCTTTAGGCAATAAACAGTCAAAAATGCTCTAAAATAACCTACCTTCGCCATCCCAAATCTGTTTTGGCAGATTCGTTCCGAGCAATCGGAATGTCCATTGGGAAAAACCAATTATTTAACCAATAAATTCAAGTAATGAACAATTACGAATTAATGGTGATTTTTACACCAGTTTTATCTGAAGATGATTTCAAATCAACTCAGAAAAAATACCAAGACTTCATCAAAGAAAATGGTGGAGATACTGTTGCAAGTAATCCTTGGGGTTTAAAATCACTTGCTTATCCTATCGATAAGAAAACAACTGGTATCTACTGGATACTAGAATTCACTGGTCCTGCAACGATCAATGAGAAATTGAAAATTCAATTTTTACGTGACGAGCAAATTATGCGTCACATGATTACTAAACTTGACAAGAACGCAGTTGAGTACAACCACATTAAGAGAAACGGCGGTTTCCCTGTTCACAAAGCAATTGAGGCTTAATTAAATTTTTACCAACATGGCAAAGAATGAAATAAAATACCTTACCGCGATTAAGCAGGAAAAACCTAAGAAGAAATT
>CALPKD020000265.1 GCA_943324055.2 Chitinophaga pinensis | reverse complement strand
GACCTTTTTTAATTTATATAACTCATAGATTAACTAATATGAGCCAATACCAATTCTTTTACTTTTTTCAATTCGATGCGCTCTTGTAACATGCTATCCCTATAACGAATAGTCACAGTGCCATCTTCTTTTGTTTGGTGATCAATGGTCACACAGAAAGGGGTTCCAATTGCATCTTGACGTCGGTATCTTTTTCCAATTGCATCTTTTTCCTCATAAAAGCAATGGAAGGATTTTTTACATTCATCCATTAATTCCTTTGCCAACTCCGGCAATCCGTCTTTTTTAGTCAAGGGCAATATTGCCAATTTATTAGGCGCGATTCTTGCAGGCAAATGTAATACGACTCTTGAATCTGTTGTGCCGTCTTCCTTATTGATTGTTTCTTCCTCATAAGAATTTGACAAAATCAATAAAAACATTCTATCCAACCCAATTGAAGTTTCAATAACATAAGGAACATAATGCTGATTGATCTCTGTATCAAAATATTGCAACTTTTTTTTGCTGAATTCTTGATGACGTGTTAAATCAAAATCAGTTCTTGAGTGAATTCCTTCTACTTCCTTAAAGCCAAAAGGAAATTCATATTCAATATCCACTGCTGCATCTGCATAGTGTGCCAACTTAACATGATCATGAAAACGGTATTTGTCCGCCGTGATGCCTAAACTTAAATGCCATTTCATTCTTTCACTTTTCCAGTGCTCGTACCATTCTTTCTGCGTACCTGGCTTAATGAAAAATTGCATTTCCATTTGCTCAAACTCACGCATTCTAAATATAAACTGACGCGCCACAATCTCATTCCTGAAAGCTTTTCCGGTTTGTGCAATACCAAAAGGAATTTTCATCCTTGCTGTTTTTTGCACATTTAAAAAATTGACAAAAATACCTTGTGCCGTTTCTGGCCTTAAATATATAGTGTTTGCATCCTCCGCAACGGAGCCTAATTCGGTAGAGAACATTAAATTAAACTGACGAATATCTGTCCAATTCCCAGTTCCACTTACAGCACAATGAATTTTATTGTCTTCTATTAATTTTTTTAACCCGTCAAAATCATCGTTCGCTAATAAAGCATCCATGTCCGCTACTATTTTTTCAGCCCCAGCAGCATCTCCTTTTTCGATTAACTTTTCAGCATGACCTTCTATTAAATGGTCAACACGATATCTTTTCTTACTATCCTTGTTGTCAATCAATGGATCGCTAAACCCATCCACGTGTCCACTCGCTTTCCAAGTAGTTGGATGCATAAAAATAGCCGCATCAATACCTACAATATTTTCGTTCATCTGGGTCATACACATCCACCAATAATCCCGGATATTCTTTTTTAATTGAGATCCATAGGGGCCATAATCATATACAGCACTTAATCCGTCATAGATTTCACTACTAGGGAATACAAAACCATATTCTTTGGCATGCGAAATGATCGCCTGAAATGTATTGTCTGAAGGTGTCTTACTCATAGTTTGCAAAGATAGGGAGAGAAAGGATTAGGAGTGCAATTTTTCGTTGTTTTGATGGCGGGTCGCATCTCTATTGGTTTTCTTTTGTAGGTTCTTCTCAAAAGCAGCCGTTAAATCAATCCCGGTTTGATTTGCCAAGCTAATTAGTACAAATAGCACGTCGGCCATTTCATCCCCTAATTCTAATTCACCCTCTTTATTCTTAAAGGACTGATCTCCATATTTACGCACCATAATTCTTGATAGCTCCCCTACCTCTTCCATTAAAATACCCAGATTCGTGAGCTCGCTAAAATATTTTACACCAATCGTTTTAATCCATTGGTCTACTTGTTCCTGCGCTTGCTGTATGGTAGTTGAATTTGACATTTGTTTTTGTTATTGTGTGTATTTGAACCTATTAAAACAGGAATTATTCTTTATTTTTTGAATCCAATAGAATGGTTACCGGGCCATCATTTATTAAGGAAACTTTCATATCAGCTCCGAACTTTCCAGTTTGTATGGGTTGCCCTAAATCATTTTGTAATTGCCGAATAAATTCCTCATAAATAGGGATCGCTACTTCAGGCTTAGCTGCTTTTATATAAGAAGGTCTATTCCCTTTTTTAGTAGAGGCTTGCAAAGTAAATTGACTAATTAACAAGATCTCACCCCCTATTTCCTTGATGCTTAAATTCATTACACCATCCACATCCTCAAAAATGCGCATGTTTACAATTTTATTGGACAACCATAAAACATCTTCCCCATTATCCTCATTCTCAATCCCTACTAGCATCATGAATCCTCTAGGAATAGCCCCTATAATTAGGCCCTCCACTGCTACACTTGCTTCCTGAACCCGCTGAATTACAACTCTCATAAATACTTCATTTACTCCATGAAGATAAACAAAAGTATTTTCACTAATTTAGCTGTAATTTCATTCCCTTGAGTAGTATTAAAAAATTAGCCAGTCAAACAGCATGGTACGGACTTAGCTCGATTGCCGCAAGGTTTATCAGCTACTTATTAACACCGTATTTAACCTATAAGCTTACCGAAGTCGCTTATGGGGAACAAGCTATTGTCTACTCTTTTATTCCTTTTTTAAATGTGATTGTTACACATGGAATGGAAACGGCCTATTTCCGCTTTGGCACCAAGGAAAACGAGGAAAAAATTTACCATACCAGTAGCTTCTCCATGATGATTGTTACCGCCTTGGTAATTGTTGGACTACTATTTTGGAGTGCCCCTTTATCACAATTACTTCAAATTACGATACACCCAGAATACATTACTTTAATGGCCTGGGTTGTAGGTCTAGATGCGCTTGCAACGATTCCTTTTTCAAGATTAAGAATGGAAGGACGACCTAAGAAATTTGCGCTCATAAAAGTAGGCGGCATCGTACTAAATATCCTTGCTACCTATGCTTTAATAAGCACCCTTCCACAGTATGCAACAACTCACCCCGACAGCTTTATTGCCACACTCTATAAGCCAGACTGGGAAGTGGGTTATATTTTAATTGCAGGTATTGTACAAAATGTATTTGTCCTATTACTATTACAAAAAGAAATAAGAGCGCTCCGTTTTGATATTGATTTCAAATTATGGAAAGAAATGATTTTGTATTC
>CALPKD020000264.1 GCA_943324055.2 Chitinophaga pinensis | reverse complement strand
TTCAATTATTTTAATGACAGGAATAGTTCCTTTATTTTTTTGTTCAGGTGCTTTTGGTAAAATGCTAGGCTGCTTAGGGGGTTTAGGAACTAATTCTGGAGTAGCACTTGGTTGTAAGTTAAATGCAGTCCACTGTTTTTTAAGTAAATCCGCGAACTCTTTGTCTCGTTCATCTACAAATTTCTTGAAATCTTTAGAGGATTCTTTTTTGAATTGCTCAAAATCATTGATAAGATTTTCTTTTGTTATTACTTGCCCAAAAGTGTTGGAATGAATTATGCAAGCCCCTATTGTGATAGTGATGTATTGAAATATCCGCTTCATTCTATTGGTTTTGAAAAATAAAATTGAAAAATGAAATTGTCTTAGGGGGATAAGCACAATATACAACTTTATAGTACTTTTGCTTTCATAACATTCAAAATATTCAAACATGACTAAGCACGCATTTGTATTTCCGGGTCAAGGAAGCCAATTTTCTGGAATGGGTAAAAATTTATACGAGCAAAATGAAGCAGCAAAAGCTTTGTTCGAAAAAGCAAATGAAATTGTAGGCTTTAGAATAAGTGATATTATGTTTGAAGGAACCGAAGAACAGTTGAAACAAACCAATGTTACTCAGCCAGCAGTTTTTATACATTCAACAATCGCATATTTAACAATGCCCTCTGTAACACCTGATATGGTTGCAGGTCATTCATTGGGAGAGTTTAGCGCATTGGTAGCTAATAAAACATTGAGCTTTGAAGATGCATTACGCTTGGTAAGTATACGTGCAAAAGCAATGCAAGCAGCATGTGAAAAACAACCAAGTACTATGGCTGCTGTTTTAGCTTTGGCTGACGAAAAAGTGGAAGAATTATGTGCGACTGTGCAAACTGAAACGGGAGAAGTAGTAGTGCCTGCCAATTATAATTGCCCAGGTCAGTTAGTAATATCGGGAACTGTAAAAGGAATTGAACTAGCATGTGAAAAGATGAAAGAAGCTGGCGCAAAACGTGCATTGGTTTTGCCAGTAGGAGGTGCATTTCATTCTCCATTAATGCAGCCTGCAAAAGAGGAACTTGCTGCTGCTATCGAAGCCACCACTTTTAACACCCCTATTTGTCCAGTTTACCAAAATGTGGTAGCTTCTGCAGTGACGGATCCGGCCCAGATAAAGCAGAATTTAATAGCCCAATTAACTGGTGCTGTAAAGTGGACACAGACAGTACAGGCTATGGTTGCGGATGGTGCAACAGAATTCACAGAAGTAGGACCAGGTAAAGTATTACAAGGATTAGTGCAAAAGGTTCATAAAGAAGCAGTTGTGAACGGTATTCAATAGTATATTTTTTACTAATACAACTAAGTATTTGTACTACAATTAGTACATATACGTACTAATTGTAGTAAATTTGATCGCCAGTAGAATCATTTCTATCAGGTATCAAAATTTATAACTCTTGGGTAAGCGTTTATTACATATTGTACTCTTCTTAAGCTTTCTATTTGTTGGAAATCGAGCGTTTTCTCAAATTGTTGATTTTCATACTTCGGATGCTGATAATATTCTTTGTAGAAATTCCTCTTTTTCGCTTTACATGACTTCTGATCAAGCTATTAGGTTTGTATTTCAATTCTCTGAAGATGATGGGGCTGGTGGTTGGGCAGACTGGCAACCTCTGATGAATTTAGCTTCTGAAGCGAATCCATTTAGTGAAGTTAGACAAGACAATTTAACCCTTGTAAAAAATACAAGATTCAGAATTTATTATACAACAAATACTTCAGCTGGGTCTACTCCTAATACACCTTGGAATACACAAGTAATTACTGTAACAGTGAATCAATTGCCTTTAAACACTCCGATTGGATTTACAACGAGTATAATTTGCCAAACATACACAACTACTTTTTCAGATGCAACATCTGGAGGTGTATGGACTTCTACAAATTCAAGCATAGCTAATATAACTGAATCAGGTTTAATTACAGGGTTAAGTCAAGGTTCTTCACTTATAAAATATATTGTAACAGATTTAACAACAGGATGTGTTAGCATTGAAGGTAAATCTATCACAGTCAATCCCACTCCTTCAATTACAAGTTTTATAGATGCAGTTTGTAGTGAAAGAAATTATTCTAAAATACCAACTACTCCAAACTTTGTTCCATCCGGTACAACATTCAATTGGTTAATGCCAACTACAAATGCAGTCAATGTTGGTGATTTGACAGGTATGGCAGCAGCTGCTACAACTACACAGCCAACTATCAATGCGGTTTTAACGAATCATACTATCGATGATATTGTTGCCACATATACAATTACTGCAACGAAAGGAACTTGTGCTAGTCCGCCATTTAATTTAATTTTAACTGTTCCTCCTACACCAGTAATTAGTAGTAAGTCACTTGAATCTTGTAGCGGAACTACTCTTAATTACACTCCTCCAAATAATGGTACAGATATTGTGCCAATAAATACAACGTATAGCTGGGATGCGCCTCAGTCAGTGTTAGGCATATCAGGAACTGGAATGAGTTCCCGTTCTGCTCAAAATTCGATTTCACTTAATTTAGTGAATTCAACCAATGCGCCGATTAATGTTGTGTATAATGTGACAACTCTTTCAGTAAACTGTACTGGAACAACATTTACTCTAACTGTCAAAGTAAACCCTAAGCCACAAGTTGCAACAATTACGGATAAAATTTGTAGTGGAGGATCGTTTGATAAATTACCCCTTGATGGCGGCTCCAATATAGTCCCAACTGAAACAGTGTATACTTGGAATAATCCTATTACTTCTGGCATTACTGGAACATTAACTGGAACGTCTCAAAATTCAATTTTCGGAACATCAACGAATACAACAGATAGGCCAATTGACATTGTTTACAATGTTTATCCAAGGACAAGCCCATTGTTGGGAAGTTGTCTGGGTAATCCATTTACAGTTAATATTACTGTTGATCCGGTACCTATTATTTCAAATAGATTGACAGGTACTCAAGTAGGCAGTGGTTCAGCATTTAATTTTACAATTGATAATTTAGGTTCAGATATCATTCCATCATCCCCTTCTTCTAATACCACTTATTCTTGGTTGGCACCAAC
>CALPKD020000263.1 GCA_943324055.2 Chitinophaga pinensis | reverse complement strand
TACATAAGCAATTGCGAGATATCCAATCAAATACCCAAACGTGATTTGTAAATAATAAAATGCGCCACCGTTGCCCACTGCTCCAGGAACGCTCACAAAAGTCACCCCACTTAGGGAAGTGCCAATCATTCCAAAAGCAACCAACATCCAGTTGCTATTTTTGTTGCCTATAAAAAAGGACATGTTATTACTATTCTTTCCTGTGATCTTAGCTACGCCTAGTAGTACTAAAAAGTAAAGAACAACAAACAGAAATAATAGGGGTGCACTCATAATATAAATTTGATCCCCCAAAGTAATAACAAACTTTGAATTATTTAGCTAAATTGTGAGACTGTTTCGCCTAAATCAAGCTAAAATGAAAATATCTGCAGTTACAATTTTTTGTGGTTCAAAATTGGGCAATGACCCTGCATTTGAAGCCGCTGCCATCTCGCTAGGAAAATTACTTGCGCAAGGTAATTTGAAAATCATTTATGGTGGTGGGAATAAAGGTATTATGGGTGCCGTTGCGAATGCATCCTTGTCACATGGAGGTGCAGTAATCGGTATTATTCCAAAACTATTACTAGAATGGGAGGCGGAACACAAAGGCCTTACTGAGCTAATTATAACCGAATCCATGCACGAAAGGAAGTTATTGCTTTACGATAAAGGGGACGCCGCAATTGTATTGCCTGGTGGAATGGGTACTTTAGATGAGCTTTTTGAAATGCTTACTTGGAACAATCTTAAGATACATGACATGAAGGTTTTCATATTAAATACGAATGGGTATTACGATGCATTAATAGCATTGATGGATACGATGGACGCCCAAGGGTTTTTATATGATAATTGGAGAAACCGCTTAATTGTTTGTTCCTCCCCTGAAGAAATTATTGAGCTCCTCGCTTTTTAACATTGATCGGAAATCCAATTCCTGCGCGAAAGATAGGTTGTGCTCGATTGTAGCTATCTCTGTATGGCGAACGCGCATCATTTAATAAGTCAAACATAATGGACATATAGGTCATGCCGTCTTTGCTATGACGACCATAGCCAATGCCAGCTAATAAACTCCCAGCACCATATTTGATACTTGCCGAAGTACCTTCTTCTACATTTTTTTGGGACGAAGCGGTCCAATTATATTCAGGTTGCAATTGAATAAATAAACTTTCAATGGGCCATACCCTAGCAAAAGTGCCAATTCCATAATGAAAATTTCTACTACGAATAGGATTTAGTTCAAAAGCATTGTAAGCTTCGTAATATAAATTCATGGATACACCGCCATCTAAATAGGGGGTGTAACTTTTTAATAATTCTGGATTTAATCCGATTTGGAATGAATGTGCACTTCCTCCTATAACCACGCCGCCACCAAGTAATATGGGTCTGGGGTTAAGTAATTTATTAGTTTGTATCGTAGTTTGAGCAACTAAAGTAGATGCAAATAAAACGAAAGCAATAGAGAGGATTTTCTTAAATGACATTTTACTTATTTGTTTAAATCGAAAATTTTACCTGCATTTAATATATTATTAGGATCAAATGTTTTCTTAATACCCCTCATTATTACTAAGTTAGCGTCTTTGAAAACTACTGGCATATAGGATTTTTGAATCAAACCAATTCCATGCTCGCCACTTATGGTACCACCTAAGCTTTTTACAAGTACAAAAAGCTCTTTTAATATATTGTTCATTTCTTCACTACCATAGCTATTCTTAATCGTAGGGTGATTGATTCTAACATGCAAATTGCCATCACCTGCATGACCATAACAAACCGCATGGAAACCATATTGCAATCCCAATGCTTTAACGCCTCTAATTAGCTTAGGCAATTCGGCTCTTGGAACAACGGTATCTTCCTCAATCGTATAGCCCACACTCTTTACCGCTTCAGCAACTCGGCGTCTTAATTTCCACAACTCTGTTTTTTGTTGGGCATCGTCTGCGAAGAATATTTCACCTGCATCATATTGAGTTAGCACTTCTGCAATGGCTTCCATATCACTCATTAAAATGTCTAAATTATTGCCATCTACTTCGATAATTAAATGTGCAGCAATATCGTCCGATACAGGAAATGCGGTGCTATCCACCATCTTGCTTACAATTTTAATAGCATCTATTTCCATTAATTCCATTGCACTAGGAGTGATGCCAGCTCTGAATATAGCGCTTACTGCAGCACTCGCTTTTTCAAGATCTTTAAAAGGTGCTAACATCAACAAGTCAAACTTAGGAAGTGGAATTAGTTTTAGTACAATTTTTGTAACAATCCCAAGTGTGCCCTCGCTTCCTACTAATAATTGAGTTAGGTTGTATCCAGTTGAATTTTTCAAAACATTGGACCCGGTCCAAATAATATCTCCAGTTGGTAAAACAACTTGGAGGTTCAATACATAATCTTTCACTACACCATATTTCACGGCTTTAGGCCCACCTGAATTTTCGGCTATATTCCCACCAATAAAACAACTGCCCTTGCTACTAGGGTCAGGAGGATAAAACAAACTAACCGCTTTTACAGCATCTTGTAATACTTCGGTAATCACACCTGGCTCGGTGGTTACCTGTAGGTTTCTATCATCTATTTCAAGGATGGTATTAAAACGCTCCATTGAAATAACTAACCCTCCTAAATGGGGCAATGCACCACCACTCAAGCCAGTACCACCACCTCTCGGCGTTACTGGGATAAGATGTTCATTACACAACTTTAGTAAACTCGCTATTTCTTCGGGCGTGCGTGGCTTTACAACTACATCGGGGTTATAATGTAAACGTTCAGTTTCGTCCTTGCCATATTTTTCAAAACTCTCGGCATCGGTGAATATAAAATCAGCTCCGACAATCAATTCAAATTGAGCTAATAAGTTAGGTGTAATCTTAGTCATAAGTCATTCTATTTAAGGAAATACAGCATAAAATGCTGTTATTTAAAACAAACCATATAACATACCATCTACTTTGCTAATAATTTCGCCAAAGTCTTCCTCCGATTCTCCAAATTTGTTTTTATCACAATCAATTATTAACAATGGGCCTTCTTTATATCCTTCAATCCATTTGTTATAGTACTCATTCAATTTTTTTAAATAATCTAAACGAATATT
>CALPKD020000262.1 GCA_943324055.2 Chitinophaga pinensis | reverse complement strand
TCCAATCTAACTTTTAAAGAGTGTGTCGTATTATCCCAATTATTAAAATTACCTACTACAAAAACGGCAGTGGCATTAGGCGCCCACACTGAAAAATAAGTCCCTTTTTTGCCCAAGACTTCAATCTGCTTATTTCCAAATACTTCGTACAAAGAATAGTGGGTGCCATTTTGAAAATTACGCACTGCATCATCCGTAAATAAGGAGAAATTCCAAACCGGCTGATTCGTGTCCACAAAATGTAGTTCTTCGTATTTGGGCATCCTTTATTTGTTTAGCTCAATCACTTGTAATGTTTGTGCTGGAATGGTGAATTGAGGTGCAATACTATTTCCTGAAACAATGTCTTTGCCGCCAGTAAAGCCAGTAGTGCGTTCTGCAAATTTAGCAAAGTCTACTTTCACTTCAGCGCTGTTGGTATTCATTACACACATTACTGTTTGCGTTGGCGTATATCTAAAGTAAACATACAATCCATCTTTAGGCACATACTGCATCATTTTGCCAGTAGTAATAGCTGCAGATGATTTCCTATAGTTGCCTAGCTTTTGTGTATAGTGAAGCATGTCTAGCTCTTCTGGGGTTAAGCCCTGCTCTGTAAATGTATTCTTATTGTCTCCAACCCAACCGCCTGGAAAATCAGAACGCACTAATCCATCTGGATTCGAAATCCCTTTCATCAATACCTCGGTACCATAATATAATTGTGGTATTCCACGACAAGTCATTAACCAAGCCATTGCCATTTTTAATTTAGGGACACTTTCGCCAAAAGTAGAAAGCGCTCTGGTCATATCATGGTTGTCCAAGAAAATTACATTGCGACTTGGGTCCTTGTATAAGTAATCACTACTCAATGTGGTGTATAAATTGATCACCCCTTGATCCCATGAATTTTTCTCATTTAAAGCAGGTTGAATCCCATGAAACAATGTTTGAAAATCAACGGGCGCTTGTAAATTACTTTTAAATGGAGTGTTCATATTATTCTCAACAAAATAAGCTTGATTGGCAACACCATGTACCCAACATTCACCAAAGGAGGTAAGCTTAGGATATTCATCTAATAATGCTTTATTGCATTGATTCATAAAATTTAAATTATTATAGATATAAGTATCAATTCTCCATCCATCAATCCCAAATGTTTCTACTGACCACAATGCATGTTGAATTAAAAAATTTGCCACAAAACTATTTTGATGATTCATGTCTGGCATTTCAGTAGTAAACCAACCGTCTGCCATCACTTTGCGATCTGATTGAGCCGCATAAGGATCGTAAATAACTTGATCCTTATAAGTAGTTTGTGTAAAGGATGGCCATTGATGCAACCAATCCTTTGAAGGCGCATCTTGAACAAGAAAATGATAGAGCCCTACATGATTATAAACAGCATCTTGTATCAATTTCATTCCACGACGATGTAATTCATCACTTAGTTTTAAATACGCAGCTGCGCCACCGAATCGCTTTTCAATCGCATAATGATCTGTAAATGCATAGCCATGTTCTGTTCGGCTAGGCATATCATTTTCAATTACCGGCGTCATCCATAAAGTGGTAGCACCCATTTTTTGCATATAATCCAAGTGATTCTGCACACCCTGTAAGTCACCACCGTGACGATCATACATTTTATTGCGGTTCAATGTCTGATCCTTAAGGCCGGCAATGCGGTCATTGGTTGAATCTCCATTGCTAAAACGGTCAGGCATTAAAAAATAAATAAAGTCCGATTGATTTACACCTTGCGCAAATTTCGTCCCCTTCCCAGCGCGTCTTGCATTTAATGTCCAATTTTTTGAGATGGTTTTACCGCCTTCCGTTATAATCAATTTTACGTCCCCTGGCTTTGCATCCTTGCTCACTTCAAGATCAATTGCAGCATAATGTGCATTGTCGAACTTATTTATCTTAAGTAATTTTACACCTGGATAATTTACTTGTACCGAAGCTTTAGAAAAATCAATGGAAGTACTTCTCAATAACACTTGTACTTTGTTCCATTTCATTTGCACAAACCAGTTCGCTGGATAGGCAGTTATCATCTCGTTTGTAGATTGTGCATTTAATTGCAAACTCAACAAGAATAATAAATAGATACTTAATTTTTTTTTCATGCTATACTCTTTATTTAGAAACACATTTTAATTTATAGACCCCGCTTTGTAAAATTATTTTTTAACGTCTGCTGGATCATACACAAATAATACGCTCACTGCAGCACAAAATAAAAGGAACCCAGCTAGTACGATTGCATATATAGGTTGTCCTCCGTAAATATGTTTAACAATTGGGCCTCCAAAAATTCCGCTTATAATTTGTGGTAACGTAATAAAGAAATTAAAGATACCCATATAGATTCCCAATTTCCCAGCTGGAATAGAGCCAGATAAAAGCACATAAGGCATTGCTAAAATACTTGCCCAAGCCAAGCCAACTCCAATCATGGAATAAGTGAGCATCGCTGGGTCCTTGATAAAATAGATGGATAACAATCCAACCCCTCCCGCAAATAAGGAGAATGCATGTGTGCCTTTTCGACCCATCCATTTTGCCAGAAATGGCAAGCATAAAGCATACCCAGCAGCGACTAAATTATACACGCCAAAAGCGGAACTTACCATATTACCCGCGGTATTATATTCGATTGATTTTGTATAATTTCCTGTCAAACCGTAAACATGTGTCGCCACGGCATCCGTTGTAAAAACCCACATACTAAATAATGCAAACCAAGAAAAAAACTGCACCAACCCTAATTGCTTCATTGTCCTTGGCATATTTTTAAAGTCCGTAAAAATATCAAGTATGCTACTTTTATTCTTTACAGCGGTATCGTCCTGACCATGATATTTTGCATATTCGGCAGGCGCAAATTCTTTAGAGAAAATAACGGTAACAAGAATCGCTGTAATAAAAACTGCAGCACCTATGTAAAATGAAAAACGAATATTATCAGCAACACCCGATACACCCGCTTCTTGAGAATAACCCAACTTTGCTAAAATGGTAGGGAGCGCTGATCCAGCAACGGCTCCGATGCCAATTAAAAAGGTCTGAATCGCAAAGCCACTTGTCTTTTGACTATCAGGCAGGTTGTCCGCAACCAATGCTCTA
>CALPKD020000261.1 GCA_943324055.2 Chitinophaga pinensis | reverse complement strand
GGATGCTTTTTTTTATTATGGAACTATAATAATATTATAATAATACTTCAATTGCATCTGTTAATTCTTGCTTAGTGATAGGAATACCCATCATCTTATTGTATCCTTTTGCATCTACAAAATACTTGTCACGAATAATTTTTATTAATTGACCGTTGTTAATTTCAGGAATTAAAACAGTATCAAAGTTTTTCAAAATTTCGCCTAAATTTTTAGGGAAAGGACGCATGTACTTGATGTGTGCATGGCTCACCGACTTGCCTTGGCCAATTAATTCTAATACAGTGCTTTTAATAGTACCATACGTTGAACCCCATCCAAGTACTAATACTTTTCCTTTCTCTGCACCGCTATCAATGGTTTGTAAAGGGATATAGTCGGCAATTTTTTCCACCTTTGCTTCTCTAATCTTAATCATGAATTGGTGATTCTCTGCATCGTAACTTACATTGCCCGTTTCATTTTGTTTCTCTAATCCACCAATTCTATGTTCTAAGCCAGGGGTACCTGGTACAGCCCAAGGTCTTGCTAATTTTTCATTACGCTTGTAAGGCAAATACTTTTCTTCCCCGTCTGCCAATTTAGTCTTGAACTCCACTTCGATATTAGGTAAGTCACTTGCACTAGGGAATTTCCAAGGCTCTGCTCCGTTGGCAATGTATCCATCACTTAATAAAATAACTGGAGTCATATGTTGTAATGCAATTCTAACTGCTTCAAAAGCCATATGAAAACAGTCACTTGGTGTTGATGCGGCAATGACAGGAATAGGGGCTTCACCATTTCTTCCATAATATGCTTGCATTAAATCACTTTGTTCTGTTTTTGTGGGTAAACCTGTCGAAGGACCTCCTCTTTGAATGTTGATAATCAGTAAAGGAAGTTCTAGCATCATAGCTAAACCCATCGCCTCTGTTTTTAATGCCATACCTGGTCCAGAAGTGGTCGTTAAGCCAATCTGCCCGCCATAACTAGCGCCAATTGCAGCTGAAATACCCGCAATCTCATCTTCGGCTTGGAATGTTCTAACACCAAAGTTTTTATACTTGCTTAGTTCGTGTAAGATGTCAGTAGCAGGCGTAATAGGGTAAGAGCCTAAGAATAAAGGAAGGCCACTTTTTTGAGATGCGGCAATCAATCCCATTGACAAAGCCTGATTACCCATGATACTTCTATAAGTACCTGGTTCCATCTTTGATTTTTCAACTTTATATCTAGCACTAAAAAGTTCTGCAGTTTCACCAAAGTAGTAACCTGCTTTTAAAACAGCGACATTACTATTGAAGATGATTTCTTTCTTGCCAAATTTCTCTTTTAAGAAAGCAAGTGTAGTATCTAAATCTCTATTATAGATCCAATAAATCACCCCTAATACGAACATGTTTTTCGCACGGTCTCTTTCTTTGTTTCCTAATTCTGGAAAGTCTTTTAATGCTTCGCGTGTTAATTTAGTAATATCAATTTTAGTTAATTCATATCCATCTAAACTACCATCTTCTAAAGGGTTTACACCATCTGGGTAGGCAGCGAGACGTAAATTTTTTGTATCAAAACCATCTATGTTTGCAATAATTTTGCCGCCTTTTTTTAAGCCTTTTAAATTTACTTTTAATGCAGCAGCATTCATCGCAACAAGTACATCACAAATATCGCCTGGTGTATATACTGCGTTTGAACTAAAGTGAAGTTGAAAACCACTTACGCCTGGTAAAGTTCCTATCGGGGCTCTGATTTCAGCAGGGAAATCGGGGAAAGTGGCAATGTCTATTCCTAGAATTGCGGTATTGTTTGTAAACTGCTGCCCGGTTAGTTGCATTCCATCTCCACTATCACCAGCAAATTTGATTACTACGTCCTGTAAAACAACATCTTTCTGCATATAGATATAATTAGGCCACAAAGGTACATAGCCATGAGGCTAATTGCTAAATTTTTGTGCTTTTTTTTATAGTTTTCTTATCTAACTTCGCGGCTCCAATGCTTGGTTATTTATGGTTAATTCACTCATATATTACTTGCTGATTCAATTTCTGCTTTATTTTACTCCTAATCCTGGGGTGGTAAAAAGTATGCCTAAACTAATGGTAGATAGTTTAGCTCAGCATATATACTTGAGTTTTGATGATGGTCCATTGCCTGGAACGTCCAATTGTATTGATATTTGCATTAAGGAAGACATAGCTGCAACTTTTTTTGAAGTGGGACTTCACCAATCCCGAAGCCATTATGGCCAAAAATTATACAACCGAATTCTTGACAATAAAAACTTGTTTGCACTTTGTAATCATAGCTATTCTCATGCACTAGGTAAGTACTTGGATTTTTACCATCAACCAGATTCTGCGTTATTTGATTTTATTAAAGCTAAGCGTATTTTAAAACCGGACAATAATATTGCGAGGTTGCCTGGCAATAATGCTTGGAATACGCAAGATGCAAAACGCGCAAGTGGATTAGTTAGGCCATTGGTGCACAAGTTAGACAGTGCTGGGTTTAACATTATTGGATGGGACTTACAATGGCAGTTTAATAGATATGGTAAGCCAGTACAGAGTCCCGAAGTGATTGCTTTATTGGTGGATAGTTTGCTTGCGAATCAACAAACCAAAACAAAGAATCACTTGGTTATTTTGATGCATGATCATATGTTTAGAACGCCAGAAGATTCACTAAAGCTCGAAAAAATGATTGCGTTGCTCAAGATGCGCCCTCATTACCGTTTTGATAAATTAACGAGTTATCCCGGGCTAAAAAGGGGCGGGTATTAACCTTTTTTTAAGGATTTGCTTATAAGTATTAACTATCTTTGTAATTGTAAAAATAAATTAAAATTTATGTCCGCATTTAGAACTGGAAACCCAACGCTTACCGAAAAGATTTTCGATAAAAGTTTACATGAAAACTCAACTGCTTTTGGCGTAATGAGCATTCGTGGAACAATGAACAAGTTTGGATTTTTATTATTGATGGTGATGGCGTCTGCAATGTATGTTTGGAATGTATATGCCGAAGGCAATAAATCATCTGCAACTACATTGCTGATTGTAGGCGCGATTGGTGGCCTAGTACTTGCTATTGTGATGATGTTTAAGC
Source organism: Chitinophaga pinensis (assembly GCA_943324055.2). Taxonomy (GTDB): domain Bacteria; phylum Bacteroidota; class Bacteroidia; order Chitinophagales; family Chitinophagaceae; genus Sediminibacterium; species Sediminibacterium pinensis_F. The sequence continues at coordinate 32 of CALPKD020000261.1, read as the reverse complement.
CTAATTGGGCGGGTTATATAGCACCTGCTTAT
>CALPKD020000260.1 GCA_943324055.2 Chitinophaga pinensis | reverse complement strand
TGCAGAGGATAAGTGTATGCGCTTTAAAGTGGTACCTAATTTATCTTTTTTCCTAAATAAGCCAGTTGTGATTGATTATATTATGGACATGCCTGTTTTGTCTCTAAGGCGGGATCCGTTAGAAGATATTGGGAATCGTATAAAAAAGAGAGTATTGGATGTAGTAGTAAGCTTTATTGTCATCACCTTTATTTTATCCTGGCTCACCCCTTTAATTGCATTACTTATCAAACTAGAGTCAAAAGGACCTGTATTTTTTTCTCAGGACAGAACTGGTCGTAAAGACAAGCCCTTTAAATGTTTTAAGTTTAGAAGCATGTGTACTAATAATGCGCAGGAGACTAAACAAGCAACAATCAATGATGACCGGGTAACTAGAATCGGATCTTTTATGCGAAAAACAAGCTTGGATGAATTTCCGCAATTTTTCAATGTACTCATTGGGAATATGAGTTTGGTGGGGCCAAGACCTCATATGATTCAACATACATCTGATTTTTCCAAAGTCGTGGATCATTATATGGTTCGACAATTTTTAAAACCAGGGGTTACTGGTTGGGCTCAAATTAACAGTTTTAGAGGGGAAATAACGACACATCTGCAACTTCAAATGCGTGTCACAAGTGATTTATGGTATTTGGAAAATTGGACCATTTGGTTAGACATCCGTATCCTCTTTCTTACAGCTTATCAAGTGTTTAAGGGAGATAAGCATGCCTACTAATTGCTAAAGGCAACATTTTATTTATTTTATTATTTCAATTAAGTATAAATCGATTATCATGAATTACAATCATCAAATTGCTGTGATCGGGCTTGGCTATGTAGGGCTCCCATTGGCATTAGAATTTTCTAAAAAGTATCAGGTACTAGGTTTTGATATTAATAAAGAAAGGGTCAATGAACTAAATAATGGGGTGGACCGAACAATGGAAGCTGATTCCAATGAACTATTGGAAAGAATAAATTGCCTAAAGTATCCAACTTATTTTGAAGAAGAATTAGATGGAGAGTTGCAAGTTGTTACGATGGAACCTAAAAAAATACTTAATAATGGTTTGCGTTTTTCAACTGAGTGGACTGATTTGGAAACCGCTAATACTTATATTGTTACAGTACCTACTCCGATAGATCATTTTAAAAAACCAGATTTGACACCACTTTTAAAGGCAAGTGAAATAGTAGGAACGGTGTTGAAAAAAGGGGATATCGTTATTTACGAATCTACTGTATACCCTGGTTGTACCGAAGAAGATTGTGTTCCCGTATTAGAAAAATGGAGTGGATTAAAATACAATGTTGATTTTTTTTGTGGCTATTCGCCTGAGCGGATTAATCCCGGTGACAAAGTGAATACTTTAACAAAAATTAAAAAAGTCACTTCTGGATCCACACCCGAAATTGCCAATATTGTAAACAACTTATATGGTAGTATCATTACAGCTGGTACACATATGGCTCCAAGTTTGAAAGTGGCAGAGGCTTCTAAAGCAATCGAAAATGCACAAAGGGATATCAATATATCTTTTGTGAATGAGTTGGCATTAATTTTTGACCGTATGGGTATAGACACGAATGATGTGATTGAAGCAGCTGCTACTAAATGGAATTTCCTTAAGTATAAACCAGGTTTAGTTGGAGGACATTGCATAGGTGTTGATCCATATTATTTAGCACATAAAGCTGAATCACTTGGTTACCATCCTCAGGTTATATTGTCGGGACGCAGAGTAAATGACCATATGGGGCAGTTTGTTGCTGGCAAAGTAATAAAGTTGATGATTAACAAGAATCATAAAATTAAGGGGGCTAAAGCTTTAATTATAGGCTTTACGTTTAAGGAAAATTGTCCCGATACACGTAACTCTCGTGTAATTGATATTTATAATGAATTGTTGCAATTTGGAATGCAGGTAGATGTTTATGATCCATGGGTGGACAAGCAACATGTTAGGAAAGAGTATGGTATTGAACTGATTGATGAAATAGTGGATCACTATGATGCGCTTATTTTAGCGGTATCTCACACCGCTTTTGATTTGCTCGATTTTTCTCTTATGACTAATTGCGACACAGTAATTTTCGATTCTAAATCAGTCATGCCAAGGGACTTGGTGGATGGCCGTTTGTAGTTAAAATGTTTTATAACGGCCAAACCTACTAATTCAAGTCAAAAATTATTCAAATTTTCTAATTCTATTCTATACCTGTGACAATATTTTTGAAATGTGAAAAGTATATAATTTATTTTTTAATATTTATTAATTTCTTAAACGCACCATTATGAGAATATTACTCGTTAACACCAGTTTATTAAGCAGCATTGGAATTAGAAAAGTGATTTCAACTGTAATCGACAAAAAAGTAGAAAGTATTTCAAAGGTTGATTATTTAGAGGGCAAATTATTAGAGGGACATTATTCCCATGTCATTATCAACGACCAGCCTATCTCTGATACAACCAAGGACATCATTCATACTATATCAAAGAATCATCGAACCACTAAATTTTTAGTCATTGGGAAAGATAAAATGCAATTCAATGAATTGATCAGTGCGCCATTTTCAAATGTGTCCTTTATAGAAGAAAATGCTTCTTTCGCAATTTTTCAACAATCCATTAAAGGCTTTTTGGATATTCCAGATGATTCAAATGGAGTAGTGAAAGCGGATGTGGTATTGTCTAATGGTCAAAACAAAGTGTATGAGTATTTAATCTCTGGGTATAGAACCAAGCAGATTGCTGAAACACTGAATATTAAACAAAACACAGTATCTACAGTTAAGAAAGTTATTTTCAAAAAATTAAATGCAAAGTCAGTAGTTGATTTGCTTGAATATAACAGAAACTTTTAAGGGGGAGGGGGTATTGGGGATATCATCACGGCGCTCTGTGATAAGTCCTCAACCCCCTTTATTTATATTTTTATTATGAGAATTAATAAATTGGATGGATTAAGAGGTGTTTTTAGTTTACTAGTTGTTTTATACCATTTTAGTCCTGTTTTATTGTCTCAACAAGTGCACGATTACTTTTTCGTAAGACAATCGAGGTGCTTTGTAGATTTCTTTTTTGTATTAAGTGGATATGTAATTGCTGTTAATTATGACAATGCTATTTACGATGTAAACCTTTTTTTTACTT
>CALPKD020000259.1 GCA_943324055.2 Chitinophaga pinensis | reverse complement strand
TCCAGAACACTTGATTGTGTCCATTGAGCAAGCTGAAATATATGCGGATAAAATCAGAAATGCTGGGTCTGTCTTTATTGGAAATTATTCCCCTGAGTCTGTTGGTGATTATGCGAGTGGTACCAATCATACCTTGCCTACCAATGGCTATGCAAAAGCATATAGTGGTGTAAGTATGGATAGTTTTGTAAAAAAAATTACCTTTCAACAGTTAACGGAAAGAGGATTGGCAAATATTGGACAATCTGTGATAGAGATGGCGGCGGCAGAGGGATTGCAAGCGCATGGTAATGCGGTAGAAGTAAGATTAAATTCGATTCAATCAAAACTGTAGTATATGCAATTTGATATTAAAAAAATAGTACGTCCAAATATTGAAAAGCTAAAACCCTATTCTTCTGCAAAAGATGAGTATAGTGGTGTGGCAAGTGTGTTATTGGACGCAAATGAAAATGCATTAGGGTCTCCATTGACAAAATGGTATAACCGATATCCGGATCCTTATCAAACAGCAGTCAAGGAAAAATTATCTTTTATAAAGAAAGTTCCTGCAAGTCAGATTTTTTTAGGCAATGGTAGCGATGAAATTATCGATTTATTATATCGAGCATTTTGCGAGCCAGGAAAAGATAATATTATTATTTGCCCGCCTACTTACCCAATGTATGAGGTGAATGCAAATATTAATGATATACAAATCAAGGCTGCGCCATTGTTGCCCGATTTTCAATTAAACGTTGCACATATTGAACAACTAGTTGACGAGCACACTAAATTAATTTGGATATGCTCTCCAAATAACCCTACTGGTAATTCATTAGACCGCATTGATATTGAGACAATATTGAATCATTTCAATGGATTAGTGGTGGTGGATGAAGCGTACATAAATTTTTCAAAACAAAAATCCTTTGTACAGTCACTGATTGATTATCCTAATTTAGTAGTGTTGCAAACACTGAGTAAGGCATGGGGATTGGCAGGATTGCGCGTAGGAATGTGTTTTGCAAACGAGGAAGTCGTGGGGTATTTGAATAAAGTAAAAGCGCCCTACAATATCAGTTTGGTTGCCCAAGAATTGGTGTTGAAGGCTTTGGAGGAAGTGGGGCAGGTAAATGATATGATTCAGCATTTAGTGGAAATGAGGATAGCGCTTGCGCAAGTAATCGAAAGCATGCCGCATGTTGAAAAAGTATACCCTTCGGATACGAATTTCTTATTGGTTAAAATTCCTCAAGCAACCAACCTGTATCAGTATTTATGTTCAAAGGGGATTATTGTAAGAGACAGGTCTAGTTTATTAAATTGTGAGGATTCGGTTCGAATCACAGTAGGCAATGAACAAGAAAACACTTTGTTGGTAGACGCTATGGCAGAATGGATTGAGTCTACTTTTCCAGCATAATAATAAGTAGTCTAAACTGAATTATAAATTCAAATGAATAAATATATAAAAATGAAAAAACAAATTCTATTCCCGATCCTTTGTTTATTAGTCTCCTTTGTTAGTGTAAATGCACAACAAAATGCAGGATTAAAATTACCTGAAGGGTTTACAGCACAATTGTTTGCTGAAAACATTGGGTCTGCCAGACATATTGCCATTACCAAGTCGGGTGTATTATTTGCAAAATTGTATTATCCAAATAAGCAAGGCAAATCGATCATTCGATTACAAGATGAAAATATGGATGGGGTAGCCGAAAAGATAACCGGATGGGCCAACTATCCAGGAACAGGAATTTATGTTAATGGAACACAATTGTATGCAAGTTCAAACGATGCAGTGTATGAATACCAATTGGATGCGAAAGACGAGGTAGTGAATCCACTAAGCCCAAAGACGATTGTAAAAGGGTTAATTAATAGAGGGCAGCATGAGTCTAAGTCGATCACATTTGATGGTCAAAATAATATGTATGTAAACATTGGAGCCTATTCAAATGCATGCCAGGAAAAAGATAGAACAAAGGGGTCTAAAGGCAGAATGCCTTGCCCTATTTTAGATTCTGCTGGTGGAATATGGAAGTTTGACGGAGACAAGGAAAATCAAACTTATGGAGAAGGTAAACGGTTTGCGACTGGTTTAAGAAATGTGGTTGGATTGGATTGGAATACCCAAACAAATAAGTTGTTTGTAATGCAACATGGAAGAGATCAGTTAAATAGTTTTTATCCAGAATTGTATAGCAACGACCAAAGTGCTGAATTGCCAGCTGAAACGATGTATGAGTTAAACGAGGGGGATGATGCAGGTTGGCCGTATGTCTATTTTGACCCCTATCAAAAAAAGAAAATTGTATCTCCTGAATATGGAGGAGATGGTAAAAAGGAAGGTGGTGAAAATGCGGTAAATCCAGTAGCTTTTTTCCCTGCGCACATGGCGCCTAATGCACTTTTATTTTATACAGGCAATCAATTTCCTGTGCGCTATAAAAACGGTGCATTCATCGCATTTCATGGTTCTTGGAATAGAGCGCCATTGCCACAAGAAGGTTATTTTGTAGCTTTCGTACCGTTTAAAAACGGAAAACCATCAGGGGAATGGGAAATTTTTGCAAACGGATTTTCTGGTATTGCGCCAGATGCAAAATTATTAAATCCAAGGCAAGCAAAAGCGAGACCATGTGGATTGGCTCAAGGACCAGATGGTTCGTTATATGTAAGTGATGACAATAAAGGATCTATTTTTAAAATCAGTTTTAATAAATAAGTAATGAAATTGAGTGCATTTAAATATTCGGTAGGATTTTTAGTTTTAATGTTTTTTTGTAAAGCAAGCATTGCGCAGAACTTAGTGAATGGCAAGAAAATTTATGAAACTAAATGTTTAGTGTGTCACCAAGCAGACGGAGGGGGTGTTCCTAACATGAATGCGCCATTAGATGGATCAAGCAATGTGGTGAATAGTGACCTTGCTCGATTGGTTCGCATCATTAAGTATGGATATAATGAAAGAGTAGCATTGGACGGATATTATTACAGCAATGCAATGACTCCTAACCCGGATCTTAAAGATGCTGACATTGCAGATGTGCTGAGTTACATCCGGAATAGTTGGACGAACAAAGCCAGCAAAGTTACCACTGCGCAAGTGTTAGCGGTAAAAAAGAAAAAATAAAGACAAAAAATTTAATACGATGCAACCTATTTTATTTATTGACAG
>CALPKD020000258.1 GCA_943324055.2 Chitinophaga pinensis | reverse complement strand
GGTCACTCTGAGCGTCGTGAATATTTTGCAGAAACAGATGCATTATTAACTGAAAAAGTAGATGCAGTTTTAGCTATAGGAAGTACCCCTATATTTTGTTGCGGAGAACCTTTAGCGATAAGAGAAGCAGCTACTCAAAATGCTTTTGTTGCAGCTCAATTACAAAATTCGCTTTTTCACTTATCGGCTGATCAAATTATAAATGTGGTAATTGCTTACGAACCTATTTGGGCAATTGGCACGGGTAAAACAGCTACCAGCGAACAAGCACAAGAAATTCATGCATATATAAGGTCATTTTTAGCCACTCAATATGGTCTCGAAATTGCAGATCAAATTTCAATATTATACGGAGGAAGTGTTAAAGCAGGGAATGCTGTTGAACTTTTCTCCAATCCAGATGTGGATGGTGGGTTAGTTGGAGGTGCTTCTCTTATTGCCACTGAATTCGCAGCTATTATCAATGCCCTTAAATAAGTTTTAAAAGACTACACTCACTTACATGAAGCATATAAGAAACTTTTGTATCATCGCCCATATTGATCATGGTAAAAGTACCTTGGCAGATCGTTTATTAGAACATACCAAGACCATTACTGAAAGGGAAATGATGGATCAAGTATTAGATGATATGGATTTAGAGCGAGAAAAAGGAATTACCATTAAGAGTCATGCGATTCAAATTAATTATATCCATAAAGGAGTCACTTACACCTTTAATTTAATTGATACTCCAGGTCACGTGGACTTTAGTTATGAAGTAAGCCGTGCATTGGCTGCATGTGAAGGCGCACTTTTATTAGTAGATGCTTCACAAGGAATTCAAGCACAAACCATCAGTAATTTATATTTAGCATTAGATAACAATTTAGAGATCATCCCTGTGATCAACAAAATTGATATGGATGGTGCTAAGATTCCTGAAGTAACAGATCAAATTGTAGAATTGATAGGTTGTAAACCAGAAGATATTTTATTAGCGAGTGGAAGATCAGGTATAGGTATTGAAGAAATATTACAAGCTATTGTAGAGCGTATCCCTTCCCCTAAGGGAGATACGGAAGCGCCATTACAAGCATTAATTTTTGATAGTGTATTCAATAACTTCAGAGGCATTATCGTTTATTATAGAATCATGAATGGGGTTTTAAAGAAGAACGATAAAATCCGATTTGTAGCATCTGGACGTGACTATATAGCGGATGAAGTAGGTGTGTTAAAATTAGCAATGACGCCAAAACCCGAAGTACGTGCTGGAGATGTGGGTTATATAATAACGGGGATTAAAGTTGCAAAGGAAGTCAAAGTAGGAGACACCATCACACTAGCTAATAATCCAGGAGAAATGATTCATGGATTTGAAGAAGTGAAGCCGATGGTTTTTGCTGGTATTTATCCAGTGAACACAGACGAGTTTGAGGAATTACGTGATTGTATGGATAAATTACAATTGAATGACGCCTCCTTAACGTTTGAACTAGAAACCTCTCAAGCATTAGGTTTTGGTTTCCGTTGTGGATTCTTGGGTTTATTGCATATGGAAATTGTACAAGAGCGTTTAGAGCGGGAATTTAATCAAACAGTAATTACCACGGTTCCAAACGTAAGTTTTATCGCTTATACAACAAGGGATGAGAAGATCATTGTAAACAATCCAGCAGAGATGCCGGATCCAGTTAAGATTAAGAGAATTGAAGAACCTTTTATAAGAGCTCAAATAATTACACTGCCAGAATATATAGGAAATATTATTACACTTTGTTTGGGTAAGCGTGGATTATTGATCAATCAAAGTTATTTGACAACAACGCGTGTTGAACTAATTTTTGAAATCCCATTAACCGAGATTGTATTTGATTTTTATGATAAACTAAAGAGTCAAACTAGAGGATACGCTTCATTTGATTATACGCCAATTGATTATCGTCAATCAGATATTGTGAAGATGGATATTTTGTTGAACAATGAAAAAGTAGATGCCTTAAGTGCATTAATTCACAGAAATAAATCGGCAGAATTTGGCCGCAAGTTATGTGAGAAATTAAAGGAGCTTTTAACTAAACAACAATTCCAAATCGCAATACAAGCAGCAATTGGGGCAAAAGTGGTTGCAAGAGAAAATATTAGTGCGATGCGAAAAGACGTTACTGCAAAATGTTATGGCGGGGATATTAGCCGTAAGCGTAAATTGTTAGAAAAACAAAAAGAGGGTAAAAAGAGAATGCGTCTAATTGGTAATGTAGAAATTCCACAAGAAGCTTTCTTAGCGGTACTTAAACTGGACTAAGATTAACACATAATTATTGATAGTGTATACCTACTTTTTAGTAGGTATACTTTTTTTAGGCATGTCCCATTTGCCATTCTTCCATTCAAAGAATAAATCAATACCAGTAGGAACTAATGTAGCAGGATTGGTTAAATCATTTTCTGTACTTGTTAATTGAGAAATGCGAATTTTATTAAACTCTCTATCATAACTTATTATCGCGTTGCTTCCTTTTTTATACTGGTAAATAAAACGGTCTACTGGGGATTTAGGGTAGGTAGGATCAGCAGGGTAATTGAAAAAATCGCCACCAAAAATAGGTTCGTCCTTTTCAAATCGTACCACTTCAATTATCTTTTTGGATATGGATAAAGTGTTTTCATCAAAACCCAATAAAGTGTACCATGTTTCATTCTTAAATGTTATAGGAATAATTTGATAATAGATGGCACCTATCCATTTTTTTCGGTCAAATACACCCAAACTTGGGTTAGCTATGAAATCCGAGTTATCAAAGAAGGGTAATAATTTTAACTGCCCATCCTTTGTCGGAAATTGCATTGCACCTCTCTGCCTAAATGTTCCATCTCCTAAGTCCAACTGCCAAGTAAAAAATTTAAACTTTCCGTCAGGTGATACGATATGGTTTACAGATTTTAAAGAATCTAGTTTAAAATTAAACGAGTAGGGTGTTTTAAGCGTAGTAACTAAAGTACGCGTAAAAATACTATCCGCTTTAAATCTGCCAACAAGTAGGGTGTCCTCCTGTATCAATACTGCAAGTTTTTGTAATTGAATACCCGTACTATCAATACTTGATTGTGAGAAGCAGTGGATTGTAAAAAATAAACTTACTATCAATAATGTGCCAATCGTTTTCATAAAAATTGAATTAGAAAATGAGTAAAACTTACAATTCTTTCGCGAAT
>CALPKD020000257.1 GCA_943324055.2 Chitinophaga pinensis | reverse complement strand
TGCCAATTGGACTTGTAGATGACCAATGCTTATATCGATAACAAATACTGTGTTATCAACTATCTCCAGGCTATCTGCTACTCATATAAACACTATATTATCGCTTATAATTAACATTATGTTAAATAGACTATTTCAACAATACTACTCTATAGCTATAGAATATGGTAAGTGCTCTTTATATACATCAAAGCTTAGGTCTTCGTATTCATGGGTTCACTTTGACCTTCCTAACTTCCCTAGTAAACGGGCATTAAAATAGGAATGATTCCAACAAGTAGATCAAAAAAAAATCCCCCCCGAGTACCGGGAAGGATTTGATATTATTTTGTGCTTTAATACTATTGGTATTTTGAGTGTAAATTATCATAAATGATGAATTTTGCATCATATGCATCTGAAGCTTTTTGGTCCTTACCACGTGCTTTATCTCTCTTAAATGAGTATAAAGTTGCTAAGAAATCCACTGATCTAGAAGCGACATTACGCTCCGCTTTAGTCAATTTTGGTTTATCCTTTACCACAGCATATGCCTTTTCGATCCACTCAATGGCTGCATCTACATGCTCCTTAATGGGTGCATCTAAAGATACATTAAGCTTTTTAATAGAGTCTGTTTGTGCTTTAAAGGTGATTTCAAATGCTGCCTTTTTCTTAGGGTCCTTTGGCGTATTAGCTGGCTTGTTCATATTCATTGTCTGTAAAGACTTGATATTTTGACTCAGTTTTTCGTCCAATATTGTGTATTGGTTGTAATAGCTAATACCTACGTTAAATGCGGCAGCAAAGTTGGTTGGATTGATTGTGTAAGCCTTTTTGTATGCTTCAGCAGCCTTGATAATAAACTTTTGAGTAGCTTCTGGAGTTAAACCTTCTGCATTTTTTGCGCTCATAAACATGTCTCCATAAGATTGTGCTTCTACTTCAGTTAAGCTATTTGCAGCAGCTTGATCGTCAAAAAGCTTGATTTTCTCGTCTGAAGTATAGTTTTTCTCTATGTATTCGTTTTTATATTCGACCCAAGTTTCTGCAGGGTAAGCCCCTTGAGCAACTTTTAAGTAATTATCAAAAACAGTTTTGTCCTTTTTGGCGATCAATTGAATTAATAAGTATCTGTAAATATCTAATAACTCAGGTGTATTGATCTTATAATCCACTAAACGTTTGTAATATCCGGCTGTTTTATTAATATGTAATTGTTCGTTTGCCTTATCTACATTGGCCGCATTTTGGTTAGAATAACCCGCATAAATGATTGAAGTAGTATCAAATTTTTGCTTTGAAGTGGCCCATCCTCTTGAGAAAATGATATCACTAAAAATAACTGCTTCGTCAAAACTAGTTGCTGCAACTTTCCAGTTTTTAACATTAAAAGCGGCTACTCCATCCTTAAAGCTTTTCATATATACATCAAAAAATGGCTCCTGACCATTTTCCTTAGCAATTGCAAATGAAGTGTCTAAAGTCATATACGCACCTAAAGCAGCTCTTAATTCGGCATAGGCTGTAGGATATTTACCTGCTAAAGTTGCATCTTTATCAAGACCACTATATATTCTCGCTTTCCAAAAATAACCTTCGGGACTTGTTGCCATGCTCGCCTTTTTTGCAACTGCTTTATCATATTCCTCCTTAGCTGCTTCAAATTTCCCAATGATGACACTCGTCTGAACTTTTTTAAAGTCTTGTGCATTAACAAAAATAATTGTCATCATTAACACCAAAACACCCATCAATTTTTTCATATTACAATGTTTAATTATGAATTAGATCGTTTCTTCTTTTTTATATATTTATATCCGTTTTTTTATTCAGCTGGAGCTACTTCTGTGGCTTCGGTATTATCTGCTGCCTCAGTAGTTGTATCCGTTTCATTAACTGCTTCGTCGCCTTCTGTTGCAATGGCATCCTCTCCAACAACTTCTTGGTCTCCAATTTTTGAGGTAGCTGCGATTTCATCTCCATCATCCAAACGAATTAATTTAACCCCTTGAGTAGCTCTACCCGCTTCCCGAATTGCATTAATACTTGTTCTAATCGTTACACCGGATTTACAAGTTATAATTAAATCGTCTTTTTCTAATACATCCATTAAGCCCACTAAACTTCCCGTTTTTTCGGTTACGTTGATTGTTTTAACACCTTTACCACCACGATTGGTAATTCTATATTCATCAATCGCAGTACGTTTACCATATCCTTGTTGACTTACTACTAATATGGTTCTGTCTTTATCTTCTCTGTTTACACAAACTAAACCGACTACTTCGTCTGTTGCATCATCCACTTCAATACCAGCAACTCCAATAGCGCCACGACCAGTTGGACGTACTTTTTCTTCAGGGAAACGAATCGCTCTACCCGACTTAACGGCCATCATTACTTCGTTGTTACCATCAGTTAAGCGCGCTGCTAATAATTCATCTCCTTCATTAATAGTAATTGCATTCACACCGTTTACTCTTGGACGACTAAATTCTTCTAAACATGTTTTCTTGATAATACCTTTCTTAGTACACAAAACAATGTAATGATTGTTTACATATTCTTTGTCGTCTAATTTACGTACTTCAATAATTGCTTTTACTTTATCGTCTTGTGGCAATTGAATTAAATTCTGTATAGCCCTGCCCTTACTTGTTTTTTCTCCTTCAGGAATTTCATATACACGCATCCAAAAACATCTTCCTTTTTCTGTAAAGAATAACATGGTGTCATGTGTAGATGCAATAAATAAATGCTCTACAAAATCTTCTTCTCTTGTTTTAGAACCTATCGCTCCACGACCACCTCTTTTTTGTTGACGGTATTCAGAAACTGAAGTTCTTTTAATATATCCTAAATGTGATATCGTAATAACAACATCTTCTTCTTCAATTAAATCTTCAATGCGCATTTCATCCGCTAAGTATTGAATTTCAGTTTTTCTTTCATCACCGAATTTTTCCTTTACTTCTAGTAATTCAGTTTTCATTAACTCGAAACGTAAATACTCGCTGCCTAATAATTCTTTCAATGAAGCGATCAATTTCATTAATTGATCAAATTCTTCTTTAATTTTTTCACGCTCCATTCCAGTTAAACGTTGCAATCTTAATTCTAGAATTGCTTTCGCTTGAATATCGCTAATACCCCATCCTGCAGTGATTAAGGCTTCTTTTGCCGCTTCTGGATTTGCAGAACTTCTTATTAAACGAATT
>CALPKD020000256.1 GCA_943324055.2 Chitinophaga pinensis | reverse complement strand
TACTATCTTCTCTTCTTTTAGTAGGATACTGGGCAATGAGGTTAAGAGGTAGGTCATACCTGAATTGGGAAAGTTTCATTTGTGTCTATTTTTAAATGATAGCCACATTAAGTTTACTACAGCCTTACGGGGCAGTTCGCTTCATGTTACGGCATGAAAATTGTGAGGGCAAATGTACAACTTTAGCAGTAATTTTGTTGCCTCAACATTTTGGGATAAAATTGGTCAATTTGAGCAAAACAAGTAGCTTTGCAAACAATTGTTAGTTTTATAAGTTATTGAATTAAAACAAGATAATTATGCTTAGAGCGAAATGGTGGAAGGTGTTGTCTTTTGTGCTTTTATTATACACCTGTACGTATGGTTTTTTAGTAAAGGTTCCAAAGTTGGATGATCGTATGCAAGAGTCGATTCGTAATTTCTTTTTTCATGTACCCATGTGGTTTGGGATGATGATTCTATTTTTAGTCTCCTTAATCTATGCGGTTAAATACCTAAGATCAGGAAATCCTGTTCATGATGTGTATTCGATGTCCTATGCTTCCATCGGTTTATTATTTGGTACACTAGGTATTATTACAGGAGCTTTCTGGGCCAATTATCAGTGGGGCAGTCCTTGGGTAGGTGATCCAAAACAAAATGGCGCAGCCATTGCATTATTAATATACTTTGCTTATTTCGTTTTAAGAGGCAGTTTATTAGACATGGAAAAACGAGCGAGGCTATCGGCAGTCTATAATGTATTCTCCTTTTTTATGTTATTTCCAACTTTATGGATATTGCCGAGGTTAACAGAATCATTGCATCCTGGAGGACAGGGTAGCGAAGGAAATCCTGGCATCAATGGTAAGGATATGTCAGCAAATATGCGCATGATATTTTATCCTGCCGTGATTGGTTGGACCTTATTAGGTGTATGGATTAGCACATTGCGAATCCGTATTCAATTATTAAAATTAAACAAAGAAGGCTTGTTGTAAATTCAATTTTATTCCCTTCAATTATTATTATCATTCATTAATATTACAATATGATTCAATTATTACAAAGTACAGCAGCAAACAAGAGCATCATGCTACAGGATGGTAAAATCTATTTAGTGATGACCATTGTTTGTATCATTTTAACAGGTTTGTTTTTATATGTAGCAAGTTTAGATAAAAAAATAAGTCAACTAGAAAAATAAAAAATTACCATTCAAAAATCACTTATTAATACCAAATATTATGACTGAAAATACAGCGTATAGTTTTTTTCAAAGTGTCGAACGAAGTTTTGATAAAGCATCAAAATTTACTACTTGGGAGACTGGTTTATTAGAGCAAATAAAGGCATGTAATAGTATTTATAGCATGCGTTTTCCTGTAAAAATGGATGATGGCCATATCGAAGTAATTGAAGCATACAGAGTTCAACACTCTCAGCATAAATCACCTTGTAAGGGTGGGATTCGTTTTAGCTTGGCGGTGAATCAAGATGAGGTAATGGCATTGGCTGCTTTGATGACCTATAAGTGTGCAATTGTGAACGTGCCATTTGGAGGGGCCAAGGGGGGCATTAAAATTAGCCCGCGTTCATTAAGTGCCTATGAATTAGAAAAAATAACAAGAAGATATACTTCGGAATTAGTGAAGAAAAATTTTATTGGCCCTGGTATTGATGTACCTGCTCCAGATTATGGAACCGGCGAAAGAGAAATGGCTTGGATCGTAGATACCTACCAATCTTTAAAGCCGGGCGAGATTGATGCAGCGGGTTGTGTAACCGGAAAACCTATTTCATTAGGTGGAGTAAGAGGTCGTAAAGAAGCAACAGGGTTAGGTGTTTTTTACGGTGTGAGAGAAGTGTGTTTGATGGAAGACGAAATGAAAAAATTAGGATTGAAAGTGGGTATTGAAGATAAAAAAGTAATCGTACAAGGCTTGGGTAATGTAGGGTATTATACTGCTAAATTTTTCAGAGAACATGGTGCTAAAGTAATTGCAATTGCAGAATTTGAGGGCGCTATTTATAACGAAGCAGGTTTAAACGAAGAAGACGTTTTCCAACATCGTAAAGTAACAGGATCTATCTTGAATTTTCCTGGTGCGAAAAACATTGAAAAAAGCGGTGATGCATTGGAGATGGATTGTGATATTTTAATCCCAGCAGCTTTGGAAAATGTGATTGATCAAAACAATGCGCCACGTATTAAAGCGAAAATTATTGGAGAGGCAGCAAATGGTCCATTGACACCTGAGGCGGATGATATCTTGTCAAAAAATGGGGTATTGGTGATTCCTGACATGTACTTAAATGCAGGTGGGGTAACAGTATCTTATTTTGAGTGGTTGAAAAACTTAAGTCACGTAAGATATGGTCGTTTAGAAAAAAGATTTACTGAAAATGCGAATATCAATATTTTAAATCAGATTGAAGAATTGACTGGTAAAAAAGTTACCGCAAAAGAGAAAGAAATTATCGCACATGGTCCAGATGAAATTGATTTAGTGCATAGTGGTTTGGAAGAAACAATGATCAATGCAACTAGAGAGATTATGGATATTTGGAAGGCGAATCCTACTATTCCTGATATGCGCACTGCAGCTTATGTTTGTGCAATTAACAAAGTGGGAACTTCCTATGCTGAATTAGGAATTTTCCCATAGTACCTAAGTAGGAAATGTTTTATAAGTAATCGGGGAAACTTTGCAAAGCTTGCAGTTTCCCCGATTCTATTTTAGCGCCGTAGGTTTCATGTCCATTACTTACAATTAAGTATTCGGCGACCAACACTTGCTGGTATTGTAATATTTGATGAATCGTTTTATCACTGATCTCAACTCTTGCTTCCTTACATTCAATAATCATCCAAGGTTTATCTTGCTTATAAACAACGATATCAAATCGCTTGTTTAATTCCCCCAATTGAATTGTTTTCTCTACTGCAATGACCGCACTTGGGTACTTGCATACCTGCACTAAATACTGTAAAATATGTTGCCTTACCCATTCCTCAGGAGTAAGTACAATCCAGGTTTTTCGGAATGGATCAAATAGCTGATCCTTTCCTGCTACGGATTGTATTTTGAAGGGGTAGGTAGGGTAGATTAGGGCTTGCATGCTGATTTGCAATAAAAATTGTATTTTTAGCTATTAATAGATCAAAGATAAGCACGCATGAAAACAAAACAAGAAATAGTAGACAATTGGTTGCCTAGGTA
>CALPKD020000255.1 GCA_943324055.2 Chitinophaga pinensis | reverse complement strand
AGATTGTCCAATATGTGATCAAGCGGGTGAATGTCATTTACAAGACTTGAGTTTTGAGCACGGCAAATCAGAAACAAGGTATGAGTTTCAAAGAAGAACATTTAAAAAGCATGATTTAGGAAAGCACATTCAATTGCACATGACACGTTGTATTTTGTGTTACCGTTGTGTATTTACTGCGGATCAATTAACAAATAAACGTGTACACGGCATTTTAGACAGAGGGGATCATGCCGAAATTGCAACACATATTGAGAAGAGCTTGGACAATGAATTCATAGGTAATGTAATTGACGTTTGCCCGGTTGGCGCATTGACGGATAAAACATTCCGTTTTAAAAATCGTGTTTGGTTTTTAAAGCCAATGGATGCGCATCGTGATTGTCCAACTTGTTCGGGACGTGTTACATTATGGAATAGAGGGGATGAAGTATATCGTGTTACTGCACGTAAAGACGAATGGGGTGAAATTGAAGATACACCAGACGGAAAGCCAGGTTGGATTTGTAATACCTGTCGTTTTGAAACAAAAAATGCAAACGACTGGGTGATTGAAGGACCTCGTGAAATAAGTAGACAATCTGTAATTGCGCAAGGGCATTATGCAGGAAAAATTGGAACCACAAAACCAGCGGAAACATTTGAAGCGGTGAATGGAGGAAGACAGCCCCATTTGTTGTTAAATATTCACGATGAAAGTGAAGTGAATCAGCCGAATGTTCATTTAGGTCAAATTGATGGACCATCCCACGGCGATACGTTTAACCATAATATTAAAAAAGCCTAATTTATAATAGCATGACAATTCTTTCATTTGATTGGGCCTTTGTAGTAGAGAAATTAATAATGATTGCCATTATTGTCTTCGCTAGTTTAGGCATTGCCCTTTACACGACTTTTGGGGAGCGTAAAGTAGCAGCTATATTACAAGACCGTCCGGGACCTAGTAGAGCTGGACCATTTGGATTGTTACAACCTTTGGCAGATGGATTGAAATTAATCATGAAGGAAGAAATTATTCCTACCCACGCCAACAAGTGGTTATTTATTTTAGGCCCAGGCTTAGCAATGACTGCGAGTTTAATGTCTTGTGCTGTAATACCTTGGGGAACTCCAATACACGTATTTGGAAGAACCGTTGAGTTGCAAATTGCAGATATCAATATTGGAATTCTATATGTTTTTGCAGTAGTGAGTATGGGTGTTTATGGAATCATGATTGGCGGTTGGGCATCCAACAATAAGTTCTCTTTAATGTCTGCATTAAGAGCAGCATCGCAAGCAATCAGCTATGAATTAGCAATGGGCTTGGCATTGATTGCTTTACTTATGACAACTGGATCGTTAAGTTTAAAAACAATTGTTGAACAACAAGTAACAGGTCATTGGTGGAATATCGTTTACCAACCCTTAGGGTTTTTTATATTTTTTGTTTGCGCAATGGCAGAGTGTAACAGAACTCCATTTGATTTGCCAGAAGCGGAAAATGAATTAAACTTCGGATACCATCAGGAATATTCTTCGATGAAATTGGGATTTTATTTATTTGCCGAGTATATCAACATGATTATGAGTAGTGCGATTATGGCTTCTATGTATTTTGGAGGGTATGACTTGCCTTTCTTTGACGAAACAACGGTTGCTCCAAATATCGCCGCAATGATTGGTGTCGGTACTTTATTAATCAAGATCGTTTTGTTTATATTCTTATTCATGTGGATTCGCTGGACCATTCCAAGATTTAGATATGATCAATTAATGAACTTAGGTTGGAAGACAATGATTCCATTAGCATTATTTAATATGTTGCTAACTGGTGCACTCATTTTAGCCAAATTATAATTTTAAAAAATAGTATTTAATATAAGATGCAAACATTAACCAATAAAGCACAAGCTGTCAACCGAGCACCCATGTCGTTTTGGGAGCGCTTGTATTTGATTAATATTATCAAGGGCATGCTGATTACTTTTAGTCACATGTTTAAAAAGCAGCCAACGATCCATTACCCTGAACAAAAGCGGGAGTTTAGTCCTGTATTTAGAGGGTTACATGTTTTGAATAGAGACGAGGAAGGACGCGAAAGATGTACTGCATGTGGTTTATGCGCAGTAGCTTGTCCTGCTGAGGCGATCACTATGGAAGCTGCAGAAAGAATCGAAGGAGAGGAGCATTTGTATAGAGAAGAAAAATACGCTGCAAAATATGAGATCAATATGTTGCGTTGTATTTTTTGTGGATTATGTGAAGAAGCCTGTCCAAAAGATGCTGTTTATTTGAGTGAAACATTTGCACCAGCAAATTATACACGTAAGGGCTTTATTTATGGTAAACCAGATTTATTAATTCCTAATCCAAAAACCGAAGCAACCGCTTTGGCGACGGCAAAAGGAGTAGAAGCATAATTGACTATGAGTACATTAGAAATTTTATTTTACGCGTTATCGGCATTTGCAATCATCAGTGCTATTATGGTATTGGTTAGCAAAAATCCTATATACAGCGTGTTATGGCTAATACTAGTATTTTTTGCCATCTCAGGACACTATGTATTATTAAATGCACAGTTCTTAGCAATTGTAAACATAATTGTATATGCTGGAGCGATTATGGTATTGTTCTTGTTTGTAATCATGTTAGTAAATGTGAAACAAAACAGCGAACCGCAAAAGCAAATGCTCGTAAAGTTTATTGGTGTATTGTCTGGAGGTAGCTTTTTGCTATTGCTAGTTGCATTAGTAAAGCAAACGGTCCAATTGCAAGAACAAAATGTATTATTAAAAGACGGCACCATTGGTTTGATACACCCATTAGGGAAGGCTTTGTTTACAGACTATGTGGTTCCTTTTGAAATAAGTAGTGTATTGTTTTTAAGCGCTATGGTTGGCGCGGTCATTATTGGTAAAAAATAAAATTATTAGGTATGCCTATACAGTATTATATCTTTTTATGCTTGACACTATTTAGTATTGGAGTGATTGGAGTGTTAACGCGTCGCAATGCAATCATTGTATTCATGTGTATTGAATTAATGTTGAATGCGGTGAATTTGTTATTGGTTGCATTTTCAAAAATGTTTCATGGCATTGCATTACAAGCGTCTACTGCAACTACAACTGGTATTGATGCGCAAATATTTGTGTTTTTTATTATGGTAGTAGCTGCCGCAGAAGTAAGTGTAGGTTTGGCAATTATAGTAATGATGTATCGTAACACGCATTCGGTTGACATCAATTT
>CALPKD020000254.1 GCA_943324055.2 Chitinophaga pinensis | reverse complement strand
TCAACATATCTTTTATGATGGCCGATTTTTGTGCTTCATAAACAACAAATGCCTTTTGAATGATTTGTTCTGGAGGCTTCGAAATGGCAATATTAATTTCAACCGGTGCATGCAAAATTTTATTCGCCAGTGCACGCATTTTAACAGGCATAGTTGCCGAAAATAATAAGTTCTGACGTTCTGCAGGTAAGTAGGTAATAATTTTTGCGATGTCCTCATTAAAGCCCATATCTAACATACGATCTGCCTCGTCTAAAATCAAATATTTAAGCCCTTTCAATTTTACATACCCCATATTCAAATGCGCAATCATCCTTCCTGGCGTACATACTACAATGTCTACTCCCGTGGTCAATGCTTTTTTCTCTGCTACAAATGAGCCTCCATCCCCGCCTCCATAAACAGCAATTGCGCTTACGTCCGTAAAATAGGAAAGCCCTTCAATGCTTTCTGCAATTTGAATTGCCAACTCTCTTGTTGGAACAATGATCATTGCATTGATATCATGGGCATTGTGCGGTAAAGTAATTAATCGGTGTAATAAAGGCAATAAAAATGCCGCTGTTTTACCTGTCCCAGTTTGCGCTGCTGCTATTATGTCTCTACCTTCTAGGATGGGAACCATTACTTGTTGTTGAACAGGCGTTGCTGTTTCATATCCCATCGAATCAATCCCATCTAATATTCTCTGATCTAACCCTAAATCTATAAACTTCAAAATAAACTAATTTAATATTTTCTATGGTTAAAGGTAAGCAAAATAAAACGGTATCCCTGTTTGACTTTGTTAAGTTCTGCCCAATTATAGTTAACTTGCCAATAAAATACCATGAATAAAGTTTGGCTTATCACAGGTTGTTCAACAGGCTTCGGTCGTTCACTAGCATTAGAAGTATTAGGAAAAGGGTATAAGGCAGCTGTGGCTTCACGCAATATAGATGACGTTGCAGACATTATTTTAAAGTATCCATCAACTGCTTTGGCAGTAAAATTGGATGTAACATCCGCTTCAGAAATCAAAGCAGCGGTAAAAGAAACCATTGAAAAATTCGGACAAATAGATGTGCTTGTAAATAATGCAGGTATTGGTTATTTTGGAGCGATTGAGGAAAGCGAAGAATCTGAAGTAAGAAAAATGTTTGAAATAAATGTTTTTGGATTGGCTAAAATGACTCAGGAAGTATTGCCACACATGAGACAACGTAAAGCAGGTCATATATTGAATATCGCTTCCATTGGTGGGCTGCGCGCCTTCCCTGGTGTAGGCTTTTATAATGCAACAAAATTTGCGGTAGACGGTTTTAGCGAATCCCTTTCGAAAGAGGTTGGTCCATTGGGAATTAAAGTGACTATTATTGCTCCAAGTGGATTTAGAACAGATTGGGCTGGACGTTCCGCAAAAAATAGCGAAACAACTATCCAAGATTATGCCGACACTGCAGGGAAAAATAAAGGAGATATTAGAGGCTACAGTGGAAACCAGCCAGGTGACCCAATCAGAGCTGCTAAAGCAATGATACAAGTAACAGAAACAGAAAATCCACCTTTACGCTTACTACTTGGAGAAGCGGCATTAAAAGGAGCAAGAATGAAATTAGACGAATTGAAAAAAGATTTTGATACATGGGAGGCCGTAACGGTGGGTGCCGATTTCCCAAAGGAATAAGTAGTAACGAACTATACAAATCAGCAAGATGATTATAACTGAAAAGCAATTTGATACCTTTAAATGGGTAGATGTTGAAAATCCAGAAAATAAGGATTTGGCGCAAATTACCACCGCACATAACTTAAACTATTACTTAGTAAAAGATAGTTTAGAGTTAGGCCATTTACCCAAATACGAACAAACACCAAACGCAATATTTTTTATTTTTAGGGCTTACACATCGGACGTTAATTTAAAAATAGACGCGGTAGGTGAAATGTCAAATAAAATTGCTTTTTTTATTTTTGAAGATAAAATTTTAACGATCCACAGAGCAAACTTTGAGTTTTTAAAACTACAAGAGGATACGCATATAAAGCTAGGCGATTTTTTTCTGAGAATCGTTTCCCTAATGATTGATTCTTATAACAAGCCCACCAAGGACTTAGCAGATAAAATTGAAGATATTGAAAAGGCAGTCTTTTTAAAAGACCCAAGAAATATTTTATTAGAGGAATTATATTATATCAAATCTCAGTCAAGAATATTAAAAAAGATTTTACAAATCACACAAAATGTAGTGGATCAGGTATCGGAAAAGTATAGTAGCTCCTATTTGTACCAAGACATACGAGATTCCTTGTTACGCTTATTAACTAGCAATGAGGAATCAGTCGAGAACTCAAACCAATTAATGAATACCTACTTGTCAATTAGTAATCAGAAAAATAATGAAGTAGTAAGGTTATTGACTATTTTCTCGGCCTTCTTTTTACCATTGACATTTATCGCTGGCGTATATGGCATGAACTTTAAATTTATGCCTGAAATAAATTGGCAGGTCGGATACTATTATTCATTGCTGTTAATGTTAACAGTAGTGATTGTGATTTATATCTGGTTTAGAAGAAAAAAGATTCTCTAGCAAATTTATATTTGAGAAGCTATAAGTGCGCTTGTACAAAATGGTCGCAGTAGGACTTAATCATATCCCTTACTGAATCAAATGAAGCTTCAATTTCTTGTTCTGTCCCAATCGCTTTAGCAGGGTCTGGAAAATTAAAATGAAATTTTTGAGCATTGCTTGGGAAATAGGGACAATTTTCTTTAGCATTATCACAGACTGTTATGACATAGTCAAAATCTATCCCCTGATATTCTAAAATATTATTAGACGTATTATGAGAGATATCAATACCATCAGCTTTCATTGTTTGGATAGCACTTGGATTTACTCCATGTGTTTCAATGCCTGCACTGTATATTTTTGCTTTATTGCCTGCAAAGTATTTCAAGTACCCTTCGGCAATTTGACTGCGACAACTATTCCCGGTACATAAGACTAATATTTTTTTCATCTTTTTTTCATTCTAATTTATTGGACCTTTGTATTGTTGTAATACTTATTCCTTAACCAAAAAGCTACATTCACTAATATAATTAACGCAGGCACTTCAACCAATGGTCCAATCACTCCTGCAAAAGCCTGGCCACTATTAATACCAAACACGCCAATCGCAACAGCAATTGCCAATTCAAAATTATTCCCTGCAGCAGTAAATGCAATGGAGGTATTGGTGGCATAATCAGCCCCCATTTT
>CALPKD020000253.1 GCA_943324055.2 Chitinophaga pinensis | reverse complement strand
TGGTTTTTTAACAAGCCCGAACCAAATTGCACATTGTTCTTAAAAGTATTAAACGATCCTGCACTGCTGTTTAGGCTGAGGTAGGCAATTGGGTTATAATCGTTGGTCGCTAAATTCATGGTTGCACCAAATGCACTGGCGCCATTTGTAGATGCTCCTACGCCTCTTTGAATTTGTATACTGTTTACGCTTGAACCAAAATCAGGTAAGTCCACAAAATAAGTGCCCATACTTTCGGCATCATTATAAGGGATACCATTTAAGGTAACATTGATTCTGGTTGCATCTGTCCCTCTGATTCTAATGCCGGTATAACCAACTCCTGTTCCTGCGTCTGAGTTTACCACAATAGAAGGAGTATTCTGTACCAAAAATGGCAGGTCTTGGCCAAAATTCACTTTTGCAATTTCAGCCCTGCTAATATTGCTTTTCGCATAGGGGCTGTTATCCGCAACACGAACCGATTTTACCTCCAACGGGGGCAAACTTCGGATACTATCTGTGAACTTGTTAATACTATCTCTTTTCGAAAGAGACTGTCTTGGTTGCTGAGCCATAGTTGGAGCTAGCAATAAAAATGAGGCAATTGTTCCCAATAACTTAGTCATGACTAATGTTTAAGTGTTAAAAATGGGAACAGGAATAATAAGCTATGAGAAGTGCACGAAAAGTGCGGTACCTTCCCTTCGCAGGAATTACCCTGTTCAGGTTCAACGGGTTTTATCTCAGCTTTTTACAGCACCCCGAGGACGGGGCAAAAATAAAGCCTAAAATTGATATCGGCAACTGTAACTTTATAAAACAATTGTCGTTATACGGTTAAATACAATAAATAGTTATGAAAAAGATACTTTTAGCGATGATCCTATTGACTGGTTTTGTTGCCCAAGCGCAAAATAAATCAAGTATAATATATGACGAGCATGCCCAAAAACGCAACGTCCCAAGTTTTTCGGCAATTAAAGTGTCTAATGCAATTGACTTATATATAACACAATCGGATAAGACCGATGTTGCCGTGAGTGCATCGAACGATGAAGTGCTTAATCACATGATAACGGAAGTAGTTGGGGGAACTTTAATCATTCGCATGGCTGATGATCAATCCTGGTGGAATTGGAAAAAGTGGGGAAATACAAAAGCCAAGGCGTATGTAAGTGTAAAAGAATTGAATGCAATTACCGCATCAGGTGCTTGTAATATTAGGGTGATAGAAAAATTGGAATCGCCGAAACTGAAAATTAAATTATCAGGAGCCACTGACCTTAAAGGGAATTTAGAAGTGGGTACTTTATCCATGACCATTTCTGGCGCCTCAGATTGTAAAGCAGATGTAAAAGCAACGACAGTCGCTTTGGATGTATCAGGTGCGTCAAGTATTGAATTAAAAGGTAGTTCGGATGATTTATCGGTGGAAGTTTCAGGTGCAAGTGATGCTAATTTATTCAATTTAAATGTGAAGGGCGCGATTGTTGAAGTGTCGGGTGCAAGTAGTGCAAAGGTGAATGTTTCACAGCTATTAAAAGCACAAGCATCAGGGGCAAGTAGTGTGGAATACAAGGGAGAGGCAAGTGTAAAAGAAACAAGCTCAGGCGCTTCGAGTGTGAAGCATAGATACTAGATAAGAAGAAGAAGAATTGTATTATCTTAATTAAGTTTTTTTAATCACCTCGCTTTTTCTAATAAAAATGCCGCGTCAATTTTTAATACTTTATGAATGCCTTTTAAGAAGGGTATATCTGCTTTGCGTTTCCCGTTAAGTATTTATGAAGCCTTTATAGCTCATTATCAACACTTTAGAAAATCTCCGAACGAATATCTTTTAGTCAATTTATTAGTTGTGTTGGTCTGAAATAGTCAATTTTACTTCATCAGATTACCAATAAACTTGACCAAGAAAAAATTAAATCATTATGCGAATATGCACCGCAAGCCTAGGGTAGACCAAGTGCGTAAAATACAAGTAGCCTTTCATAGCCTTGGTAGGGAGTTAATGGCGGTTGAACTTTAATATTCTTCGTTAAATAGGGTTTATTAATTCACAAGTAATACAATTTATTTGGATAAACTACATCATTTTTGATTTAGTATATCTACTAATAGATATAATCCTATATATCAAGAAAAATATCACAACAACTAAACTTGGAATTATAATACTTTGAGGAGCAAAAGCTCTTTTTAGAACATTATAAAGTAGAGTATAAAGAACAATGTAATAAAAAGACATTACTACTAATATAATTTTATAATCAATTTTCCTTTTTATCAAAAAATCGCAAATAACAGTATCTAGTATCATATATTAGTTTTTTAAATTAACATTTTGTTCTCCGGTAATACAATTTGTCCATCCACAAGAAGCCCATAATCCACCATAACAAGCAGGTGCGGTTACTAAACACTCACTGTAATCAAATATACTCATTTGTCTTATTTTATTTGCAACACAATTATGAACTACTGTTAGATTACATGAAGGAACACGATTACTTTTAATATTACTATGTTGTTCATTTGTTGATGTTGCTAAATTAACCCCGTTTTTACAACTCATTATAAATAGTATTTCCTCATTAGATATGATTGATAAAGTTCCAGTAAATGTTTTGTTTTTGAGTTGTGTATATATATTATTTTTAAAATCATTGCTTTTCAATGTTATAAAAAATACATCTTTTACCGTATCATTAATCTTGTCTATAATTTCTATTTTTCTTTGTAATGAGTCATATTTAGTATATACATCAGTAGCTCTTATATCTACTAATTCAGAACTATGAATTGTTAAAGGAGGGTTTGACTCTGGGATAGGCTCTTCAAAAGGGACTGATTTGCTGCATCCAATAATTATAGTTATGACAATAATGACAAATGTTGAAAATCCCTGAATTCTACCTTTAATAAATGAGTTTCTCATTAAATTTAATTTTGACATTGTTTTGAAAATATAAAATCTAATATCGTAGTTTAATGTTGTGTATTATTCAGTATTTATACTTAATCGACCTCCTTTAATTTTACAGGAAGTAGGATAGATGTTTGTGCTAACCACTGTGCTAACTAATCCCTAAAAAAAACCAGATTTCCATTTTCTGTGCTAGTTTCAAATTAACCTACACATAAACTTTGCCAAGAACTAATTAAGCCCTATCTTTGCCGTCCAAACATCGCGAGGTAGAGCAGCGGTAGCTCGTCGGGCTCATAACCCGAAGGTCGGAGGTTCGATCCCTTCCCTCGCAACATAATCCCGCTC
>CALPKD020000252.1 GCA_943324055.2 Chitinophaga pinensis | reverse complement strand
CTAGGTCTGTCAACATACAAAGGAGTATGGTCTAAGCCTGTTGTAAAACATTTATTAAAGAGAACTTTATTCGGTGTTAAGTCATCCGAGGTTGATTTCTTTTTAGCACAGGGATTAGCTGCCTCCGTTAATAAATTATTGGACGATACCGCTGCTTATCCAGCGCCCCCATTAAACGATTATAACACCGCTACACTTATTGATCCTACAGTAGCTTTAGGTAAGACTTGGGTAAATGATCCAAGTACAGATGGCAATATTAATTTTGCACGTCGAAGGACGTATAAAAAATGGTGGGTAGGAGTAGTCTTAAATCAAGATAGAACGATTAGAGAAAAGATAACGCTTTTTTGGGCAAATCATTTTAGTACCGAAGCAGATACTATTAATTATGGTCACCATGTATATTGGCATCAAGAATTATTAAGGAGAAATTGCCTTGGTAATTTTAAAAAAATAATTAAAGCGGTTACGATTGATGCTGGAATGCTTAGGTATTTAAATGGCTATTTAAATACGGCTACTGCACCGGATGAGAACTACGGAAGAGAGTTGCAAGAACTTTTTACGTTAGGCAAAGGCAATGGGGTAAACTATACCGAAGAAGATGTAAAGAGTGCTGCAAAGGTACTTTCCGGATGGAGAATTAACAGTAGCTATGTAGTTTATTTTGATTCCACTAGACATGCAACAACCAACAAACAATTTTCGGCATACTATAATAATAAAGTCATTACAGGAAAGACGGGTGCGAATGGCGCATTGGAAACGGATGAGTTAATTGACATGATTTTTGAAAGGCCCGAAGTGGCCAAGTTCATTTGCAGAAAGTTGTATACTTGGTTTGTTTATTATTATATTGATGCTACGGTTGAAAAAAACATTATCGAACCACTTGCTGCTTTGTTAGTAAGTAATAATTTTGAAATTAAACCAGTATTAAAAGTGTTATTGGAGAGCGAGCATTTTTATGACACTTTATATGTTGGTTGCCAAATCAAAAGTCCGATTGATCATACCTTAGGTTTTTTGCGCGAAACGAGTATTGCATTTCCAGATCCTATCACAGACACGGTTGATTGTTATTTCCATTATAATAATATAGTGACTCAACTTATCAATGCAGGTCAGGATCCAGCTGAGCCGCCGAATGTATCGGGATGGCCAGCTTATTATCAAGTGCCTAACTATAGTGAGCTATGGATTAATGCAGACACATTGCCCAAGCGAAATAAGTTCACTGACTTAATGATTGAATCGGGATATACAAGAAATAGTAAGAAAATAATTTTAAACACAATCGAATTTGTAAAGGGAATTTGTCCTGCACCAAGTGATCCGAATGTGTTAACAGAATCTTTATTTAGCCATCTGTTATCAACGGATATTTCTACTACTTCAAAAATGAGTTTAAAGAAGCAATTATTGTTAAGTGGTCAGGATTCAGATCATTATTGGTCGGATGCGTGGAACACTTATTTGGCGGCACCTACTACGATTAATTTTAATCTAGTCAATACCCGTTTAAAGGCGATGATTAAATACATTATGAATTTACCAGAGTATCAATTAGCGTAATATGAAAAGAAGAAACTTTTTAAAAACTTCGGTTGCTTTTATTACGCCAACTATTATTAGTGGAAATCCCATTCATATTTTTGACAATAACCATCCAATCTTAAACCCGCAAGTTTTAGCAAATGTCAACAATGACAAAGTGCTCGTGATTATCCAATTGAGTGGAGGTAATGATGGATTGAATATGGTCATTCCTAAAAGTGATTATGGAAAATATTATAATGCAAGAACCAATATTGCCATTCCCGAAAGTAGTATCCTAAAGTTGAACAACTATGACGCGACTGGGTTACATCCTTCCATGACAGGCTTGCAAAGCTTATTTAATGATGGGAAATTAAATATTGTTCAATCTGTTGGCTACCCGCAACCAAACTACTCTCATTTTAGAGCTACTGATATTTGGATGAGCGCATCCGATAGCGATAAATATTTAAACACTGGTTGGGCGGGAAGGTATTTGGATTATACCTATCCAAATTATCCAGACCAATATCCAAGTGACGTGAACCCGGATCCTTTAGCAATACAAATAGGTTCTATTACCTCTTTAACCTGCCAGGGCCCAGTGGTGAATATGGGTTTAAGTATTTCTAATCCAAGTTCATCCTATAATTTATTAGATGGGGTGGATGAAGTCCTCCCTAATACAAATGGTGGGTATGAATTAAGTTTTATCAGAACGATTGCAAAGCAAACCAATAAATATGCAGCAAGGTTAAAACAAGTATCGGATAGTATTACCCAACAAGGAACCTATCCTGCAAATAATTCGTTGGCATCTCAATTGAAAATTGTAGCGCGTTTAATTAAAGGTGGGTTACAAACAAAAATATATTTAGTGTCTACTGGGGGATTTGATACACATTCAGGTCAAGTGGTCGCAGGAGATACCGTAAAAGGGACACATGCTAATTTATTGAATGGGTTATCAGAATCTATCAAAGCTTTCCAAGATGATTTAAAAGGGCTAGAGGTAGAGGATCGGGTGTTGGGCATGACTTTTTCAGAATTTGGCCGACGTATTAAATCAAACGCAAGTGGTGGCACAGATCATGGTGCAGCTGCACCGTTGTTTTTATTTGGTAAAAATTTAAGAGGGGGCGTTTTTGGAACAAACCCCGACTTGCCTGTAACGGCTACAGTAAATGATAATATTCCTTATCAATACGATTTTAGAAGTGTCTATAATTCTATAATACAAAACTGGTTTTGTGTATCTGAGACCAATGCATTACAAGTGATGTATAAGCAATTCCCTATATTGCCAATCATCAATGCAAGTGTGTGTGGAACTAGCATAGCGACCGCTGAAACGAAGGGAAATGCATTGATTACAAATTACCCTAATCCATTCACTACACGCACTCAAATCGAGTATAAGGTGGAAGCAGGACATTCCTTACTTCAATTGTTGGATAGTTCTGGCGCTGTGTTGAGAATATTAGTGGATAGTGTATTTAATTATGCGGGCACTAATAGTTATGCATTATTTGACAATAGTTTGACACCAGGGGTTTACTATATCCGTTTACAAAACGGGGTATCTCAACATATTAAGTCTATCATTAAATTATAAGGCCCATTTTTTTTGATAAAAATCTAGCCTCATAATTTAAATGGTTACTAGACGCCCGAGTCAACTTTAATTAATAGTTTGTTCCGATATTTTGCCAGT
>CALPKD020000251.1 GCA_943324055.2 Chitinophaga pinensis | reverse complement strand
GCAACAGATACATCGGGAGCGTTATACCTAGGAAATGTTTCAAGTTTTGTAACGCAAACTATTACAGCGAATGTGAGTCAGGTTGGAACGTATTATCTCTCTACATCTATAAATGGGGTAACTTTTGCAGGATCGGGCGTATTTGATGCTACAGGAAATCAAAACATTAAATTAAATGCAACAGGTACACCAACAACATTTGGTGCAAATAGTTTCTCATTGAATACCTCGAATAGTTGCACATTTACACGCTATGTTAAAAATAATTTATCTAGTAATGGAAGCGCAGTTGTAAATAGCTATACAGTTGGCAGCACAAATGGCATCCTTTATGCGAATTCAGCAATTACGACTCAGACGCAAAGTATTATTGCAGATGTAAAAACTATTGGGACATATAGTATTTCAACTTTAGTAAATGGAATTACCTATGCTGCTTCAGGAACATTTACTGCAACGGGTAATCAAACCATTGCATTACAAGCTTCAGGAACCCCAATAGCTATTGGTTCGTTTACAGCTACTATTAATACGAATCCTAATTGTTCATTCACCAGCACAGCATTAGCACAACCTAGTTCAAATGGAACGGGTATTGTGTCTTCTTATACTATAGATACTTATTATCAAAATACTGTTGTTAATGTGGGAGTACCTACGATTGGGTATTATATTTTGGCAGCAAATGTTACAAAATTAGGCACCTATAATATTTCTAAAACAATCAACGGATTAACTTTCGCTTCATCGGGTACTTTTAATGTACTTGGGGAAAATTTAATTACAATAGAACGAAGCGGGACACCAAGTGCAGTTGGAGTGTACACTATTTCAACAAATACCACACTTTCTCCAACACCATGGGTGTTGAAATCGGTAAACCAATCAACCAATGGAACAGCGGTTGTGTCGGTTTGGACATTCAATCCAACGAATATTTATTTCTATCCAAATGTAGATGCAGCAGGTGCTACAGTGAGTTTGACAGGTAATGTTACCACATTGGGTACGTATAATATAGATATTTCTAATTTTAATGATGTTCACTTGTCTGCCTCAGGAACTTTTACAAGCTTAGGTAATCAAACAATTACATTGAATGCATCAGGTATACCAAGTGACAGTTACTTCCATAGATTTATAATAGCTGGGTCTGTAACTGGAGCCGTATTAAATTCATTTGTTTACAACGCTTCTTCAAATGGAACTTCTGTAATCAGTAATATTAGATTAGGTTCTTCAAGTGGGTACCTAGAAATAAACAAAGTTGTAAGTAATGTTACACAAGAAATTAAAGTGAATGTCACTCAAATAGGTACCTATTTAATAAGTGCCACAAAAAATGGAGTAACATATAGTGCAACAGGTACTTTTACAAGTATCGGCGAAAAAATTGTCACATTAACCGCTTCCGGAACACCAACTGTTGATGGAAATAATCAATTCACTTTAAATGTTACACCAAGTTTAAGTTTTAGCAAACAAGTAATTTCGGCTGTAACAATAGGCGCTCAAATTTGGATGAAAAAGAATTTGGATGTTGCAACATACCGTAATGGGGATGCAATTCCTAAAGTTACCGACCCTGCAATTTGGGCGGATTTAACGACAGGGGCCTATTGTTATTATAATAATGATTCTGCAACCTATGCAGCTGTTTATGGTAAGTTATACAATTGGTATGCTTTAACTGATTCTCGTGGATTAGATATACAGGGATGGCATGTGCCTTCTGAAACAGAATTTACAACCTTAATGATTGATTATGGTGGCAATGAAACACTTGGCGGCAAAATAAAAGCTACAGGGACTTCGTTATGGAATGCTCCAAATACGGGTGCAACAAATTCGCTAAGTTTTACAGCACTGCCTGGAGGATTTCGGGATGGCTACGGAAGATTTCTGAATTTGGGTGTTCAAGCCATATTTGGATCTTATTCAAAATATTTTGCAACCGAAGCTACAGCTAATTTAGAGTGTAATAAAGATTCGGAGGCTGCGAGATTTCAATACGGTCCAAAAACTCATGGGCTTTCAGTTAGGTTATTAAAAGACTAAAAAAATGAATACATTCTAATGAGCAAAGAGGGGTAAATGGAAAGAATAATCTGTTGTTTTCAATATTTTTTTATTCACTCATCATTCTAAGTTGGGGAGCATTGTTATTTTCATTAAATTGAATCTAAATTTTTACCTTATGTATAAAAAGTTAGCCCTGCTTTTATTAGTAACTGTATCGTTTTTAAACCTAGCTACTGCCCAAGCCGACCGTTGGCAACAGCATATCAACTACAATATCAAAGCGGCATTGGATGTGAAAACCAATATTGTGAAGGGTTCGGAGGAGATTGTGTATGACAACAATTCAACAGACACACTTCGTAAAGTATATTTCCATTTATACTGGAATGCTTTTCAGCCCAATTCGTCTATGGATTTACGTAGCCGTGAATTAGGTAAAAACACAATGACCAACCGCAGAGGCGATGTAGTAAAGGATTGGGATGCGCGTGTTACGGATCGTGTCGAAAAATTAACGCCTAGTGAAATTGGCTACCAAAGAGTAAGTCAAATATTAATTGCAGGAAAGCCTCAAAAATTAATTGAGCATGAAACAATATTAGAAGTTCAATTAACAAATCCAATTGCACCAAAAACTGCTGCAAAAATATCAGTCGTATTTGAAGCGCAAGTGCCAAAGCAAATTAGAAGATCAGGTAGGGACAATGCCGAAGGCGTTCGTTATTCAATGAGCCAATGGTACCCTAAGATGGTCGAATATGATTATCAAGGATGGAACACGAATCCTTATATCGCACGTGAGTTTTATGGTGTATGGGGTAATTACGATGTGACATTGCAGGTAGATAAATCTTATTTGGTTGCTGCTACTGGTGTGTTACAAAATCCTAGTGCGGTGCCTAGTAAGGAAGGAATCAAGACATGGAATTTTAAAGGAAACAATATTCATGATTTTGTATGGGCTGCCGATGATCATTATAAACATTTATCAAAACAAGTGAGGCCTAATTTAACTTTTCATGCGTACTATAAGGAAAAGGGTGGTGCAGAAGATAGTGCTTGGGCGAATGTTTTATGGGCTGCTGAAAAAGCGCTTCCTTTTATGGAGAAGAAATTTGGAGCCTATCCTTATCCTCAATATTCATTTATACAAGGAGGCGATGGTGGTATGGAATATGCCATGGCGACCTTAATAAAAGGACCTAGTTTGGGCACTGTTTTTCATGAGTGGATGCATTCTTG
>CALPKD020000250.1 GCA_943324055.2 Chitinophaga pinensis | reverse complement strand
TACATAGGAAGGAACAATAGTGGTCTTGTTAGGGTCAGGCGTAAATAAGGTGTACACTAAATATTCTCCTGACTGACTAATTTCAGCATTGGTAATTTGTTTGTCACCAGTGGGGATTGCTTTTGCAATTGATTTTTCTTTTGATAATTCAAGAAAAATTTCTCTGGCTTCCTTTTTCTTTTTGCGTAATTGTAAAACAGTAGAATTAGTTAAGGATTGATTTTGCAAAAAAGCATCCTGAGCATTTGTATTATTTTTTGCAGGTTTTTCAGGGTCTTTTACAAAATTACTTAGCTGCTTTGTAAGCCCTGTTTTGATTTGCCAAGCAAATAAATTTTTATTTTTTCGATACACTACCCATTCGTCATTTGATAAAAAAGTCGGGTTTAGTTCAGTTTCCTCTGTTTGTGTAATAGGTGTTGTAATACCTGTGAGTGTATTTAACAAGTAAACATCACCTTTATAACTATAGGTAATTGCACTATAGTTTTTATTGTAGGTGCCGCTATTAATCGCTCTCAATTTTTGTGCGTCGTTGTAAGTAAGTTTTTCAATTTGCTTACTTGCTATTTTATAAATATAAAAGGAGTCAGCAATATTTTTGTCGGGATTCCAATTAAAGAAAATTGATTTATTATCCCAAGACCAGCTAATATTGCTAGGGGAGCCTCCAATCCACTTAATGTCGCGCATGATTTTTTCAACACTTAAGGCTTTATTTTGAGCTTGCGAAATAAATGAAATCACCAAACACAGCACTAGCAATACTTTTTTCATATTCAATTGGATTAGATTTCCCAAAATATTCATTTTTTTGCAAAGTAGGTTCACTTAGGTATGGATGGTTCTTGAATGTGTATCTTATGTGAATATCCTATTTGGTTGTTTGAGACTATCTTTGCATTCATATCCAAAACATTAATTAATCCTATCATGAAAAAAATAATATTAGCCTGCATCTTTATCTTATCCGCTCATTTTTCTTTTGCGCAAGATAGTGCTGTAATGGAATTAGATCCACTTAAGACCGTCATGATTGTGGAAGCATCTTGTGGTCAATGCCAGTTTAAAATGGCAGGTAAGGGATGCACATTAGCTGTGCGCATAAAGGGCAAGTCCTACTTTGTCGATAAAGCGCACATTGATGCATTTGGAGATGCGCATGGTAAGATGGGCTTTTGCAATGCAATCAGTAAAGCGAAAGTGCAGGGGGAGATTGTAAATAATAAGTTTGTAGCAACCTATTTTGAATTAATCAAGGAGCACCGCTAAGTTGCAAGGAATGATTTAGGTTAATAAAATACAAATTTTATTAACCTAAATAGCACCTAACTCATTGAATGTTAAGTACTATTTAGGTTAGCGCATCAACTAAAAGATTTATACTTATTTAACCTGTTTTATACTTACAAAGTTGCTAGCTTTGAATAATAATTGACGATATAAATCTATTCTACTAATATCATTCCTATGAAATACTTTTTTATTCTTGCCATTAGTTTGATTAGTAATATTATATCGGCCCAAAGTAGTATTCAATTTAAAGGCACTTCCTTAAAACCAGGGGATTCCTGCACTTTGATTATTCAAAAGAGTTCAGAGAATTTTTATGAGAAAAAAGTTATAGTAGGTTCGGATAGCACCGTTAATTACACATTTAGTAATATTTCAAATGGGAAATGGGCATTAAAAGTGGATGCCACTGGGTATTATTACCCTGCTACTCAAGTCTTCGATTTAACAAACAAGTCTATCTTAGTAGAGTTTAAGTTTATGTTAATAACCTTAGCTAATTCTGTTGATTATATCTATCAATGGAAGGATGATAGTAGCTATTTGGGACACGCTCAACAAAGTTATATTAATGGACAACCAGATTATAAAATACTTAATGATCCAATTAAAGTTCCAGATGATTTTTCAAGCATTAATTTAATAAGTAGAAATGGCATTGCACTTTCAAATAAAATAACATCTTGGTCGTCCGAGGATGCTTATAGACTATATCAAATGGTAAAAAGAATTCCAGCATTAAATCCTAGTAATGATATGTTGGGTACTTTTCAGGCGGATGTTAAGTCTGTTTGGGAAATCACGAATGATGATATAATTGATGATATTTCCATTTCAATTGTTAGCGGCATTAAGTATGTTAGAGTTTCTAGAAATGCGTTTGTTTATGCTACACCTTTGGTTGCTGAATTAGATGGAATAAAAGGACGTTTTTTTTCGAAGCGTTTATATAATGCGGTGGTTGCTTATGCTACGAATTTTGGGAATGACGTTAATGCTATTGGAGCAATCGCAAGTCAAAATTTTGGAATTAAATTTCTAGAACCAGGAAATGAACTAAGGATATTGATGAATGAAGACGTAAATAATTTTCAATCTTTTTCTGCGTTTGAAAAATTAACAATTTTGTCCATGTTTGAGGAATTGCCCGATGGAATGCACGCTCAATCAAATTTGAAATTTTTAGTACATAGAATTGCTGGTCAGGATAATGCTAAATATCCAGCAGCTGCTGCTATTGCCTGGACTGGAATAGGGTGTATTGAGTTTATGCAAAAAGCATTTAATGCTGCTGATTATGGTTCAATTCAAAGGCTTATTTTACATGAAAAAACTCATTTTTTATGGGCTGGCCTTTTTGATCAAAAACTTAAAGACGATTGGGCAATATTAGGTGGGTGGTATGTCGATCCTACATCCCCAACAGGTTGGTCCACTACAAATACTACAGAATTTGTTTCAGCTTATGCGCATTTAAAAAATCCAGATGAGGATATGGCTGAAACAGTGGCAACATATGTAACGAATCCAGATTTATTATCATCTAGGTCACTTCGAAAATTTGAATTCATAAGGGATCGAGTAATGCATGGCACGAGGTACGTTTCTATGATCAGGAAGGATCTTACTTTTACTGTCTATAATCTATTCCCTGATTTTAATTATCCGGGAAAAATAGAAGGTATAAATGTTTCTGTAGCAGGACTGCCAAATCAAGACAAAAAACTTACCATTGAAGTAAAGATTCATGCAATAGATTCATTACGTGATGGTGCCTCCTATGGTTATACTAGAATTTCTAGTTCAATCGGAACATTTTTTGACATGTATTTAAATCCGGTAAATGGGAATCCTTTTTTATTAAGAGGCGAGATATCAATTACTAAATTTGCAAAAAACGGATATTACACAGTTAATCAAATCATGTTAGCAGACGCTGCTGGTAATAAGAGATATGAGAATAATAATACTTTTGG
>CALPKD020000249.1 GCA_943324055.2 Chitinophaga pinensis | reverse complement strand
CCGCCCACTAAAGTGGTTATTATTGGCGCGGATATTATTGGAGAATTTGCAACACGGAATGCATTGGCCTTGGGTGCTAGCGTGAAAGTGTTTGATAACAATGTTTCAAGATTACAGAGATTGCAGAATAATTTGGGACAACGTGTTTGGACCAGTGTTTTAGAGCCGAAGATTTTAGCGAAACAATTAAAAACGTGCGAGGTGGCGGTTGGCGCTTTGCGTAACGAATTTGGACGTGCGCCAATTGTAGTTACAGAGGAAATGGTTGCGGCGATGCGTCCAGGAAGTATCATTATCGACGTGGTGATTGACCGTGGGGGTTGTTTTGAAACCAGTGAGTTAACCAATCATGAGTGTCCCATTATTATAAAACATGAAGTACTACATTACGGGGTGCCAAATATACCAAGTGGCTTTGCACGAACTGCAAGCCAGGCAATTAGCAATGTATTAATGCCCTTATTAATTCAAATCGGAGACCAAGGGGGATTGGAGGAAATTATTTGGCAACAAGTACATTTAAGAGAAGGGATTTATTTGTACAAAGGCGCATTAACTGATTTTTATATCAGTGAAAAATTCAACTTAAAGTTTATGGACTTAAACTTGTTAATTGCTAGTCGTAGTTAAATAGCAGCTGCTTTGTAATCCATCAAGTTAATTTGCTTTTTGCAAAAAGCATATTCTTGAGGGTCATTGCTGCCCACAATAATTAATTTATCAAGCGCATAATTATGAATCAAGTGATGATACAATTCGTAACCTTCCTTGTCTAAATTACTACAAGGCTCGTCTAATAGTAAAATGGGTGCGTCAGAGAATATGGCTAAAGCAAGTTTAAGCCGTTGTTTCATGCCACTACTAAAATAGCGTATCTGCTTATCCATCGCATTTTTTAAACCAATCAGTTCAATGATTTGCGGATAACTCAATTGCTTGTTAAGTGATTTAAATTTAGCATGAAATTCAAACTGCTCTAAAGTAGTTAGTTCTTCAATTAATTCTAAGTAGGGTGCGGCAATGCTTATTTGCTGAAAAATGGTATTAGTGTCAAATGGGTCCCATGCGATACTTCCTTTAGTCAGGGTCGCATAGCCTGCTATCACTTGCAATAAAGTGCTTTTCCCAGAACCATTATTTCCAACAAGTGCATAATGTTGTCCCTGCTCAAACTGAAAAGTAAGGTCTTTAAAAATCCAATCTTTGTTGAATCTTTTTCCTGCCTGTATTAAGCTAATTGGAGTCATCTTTAATCTTCTTCTATAGCGCCTTTCCCAAATCTCTTGATAATGCCTCTTCCACTTTCTCTAATAAAAGTAACAATCTCGTCTCGTTCGTCTGTCGCAGGAAGTTCTTCTTCAATAAATTCTAAAGCTTGAGTTGTGTTCATTCCTTTGTTGAAAATATAACGGTAGATATCTAGTATATGATTTATTTTTTCTAAGTCAAATCCTCTTCGTTTTAATCCAACACTATTTACGCCCCCATAACTTAATGGGTTGCGAACTGCTTTGATATAAGGTGGGACGTCTTTACTTACTAAACTACCTCCAGCGATATATGCATGTTGTCCAATACTTACAAATTGATGTACCGCACTCACTCCTGCAATCCATGCGTAGTCTCCTAAGGTAACGTGGCCTGCAATTTGAACACTGTTACTAAGAATACAATGGTTGCCAATGATGCAATCATGAGCAATATGGCTATAGGCCATGATTAAACAATTACTTCCCACTTTAGTCACCCAGCGATCGTTGGTTCCTCTGTTGATGGTTACAAATTCTCTAATGGTAGTATTGTCTCCAATTTCAACGGTTGTTTTTTCGCCATTGAATTTAATATCCTGAGGATCACCACCTAAAACGGCTCCAGGAAAAACACGACAATTTTTACCAATCTTTGTGCCGTGCATAATGGTTACATTACTTCCGATCCATGTGCCATCGCCAATTTCCACTTCACCATGTATAACGGTAAAGGGGTCAATTTTTACATTCGGTGCAATTTTTGAATTCGGATCAATATAGGTAAATGGATGTGTCATGCTTTATAATTTTATTCCGCTCTTTTAACTACTTGTGCAACTAAGTCCGCTTCAGTGACTACTTTACCGCCAACATAAACGGTTCCTCTCATTTCACAAATACCTCTTCGAATAGGAGAGATTAATTCCATTTTCAATAACATGGTATCACCTGGTTTTACCATTGCCTTGAATTTGCAATTGTCAATTTTTAAAAAATAAGTATCGTATTCGCCTTTTGGCATCGCGTTAATACAAAGAATTCCACCTGTTTGTGCTAGTGCTTCAATTTGCAATACGCCTGGCATAATTGGTTTGCCTGGAAAATGTCCTGGAAAAAACCACTCATTAAATGTTACATTTTTAACACCTACAATGCAAGTGTCTGTTAACTCAATAATTTTGTCAACAAATAAAAATGGATGACGATGCGGTAATGTTTTTTCGATCTGCTCTAAATTAAAAACAGGCGTAATGGAAGGATCATAGACAGGAACATCTTTAACATGTTTGTTCTTCTTGATATACTGTTTAATCTTTTTAGCAAATTCCACATTACTACTATGCCCTGGTCTGTTGGCAATGATACGTGCTTTAATAGGGTAGCCGATTAAAGCTAAATCACCCACAACGTCTAATAGTTTATGTCGAGCAGGTTCGTTCGGGAATCGTAATTCTAAATTATTTAAATAGCCTTCGCTTTTTACTTCAATTTTGTCTCTCTTAAATACCTTCGCCAATCGATTCATTTCCTCGTCAGTCACAGGTTTGTCAACTACTACAATTGCATTGTTGATATCGCCCCCTTTGATAAGGTCATGTTTTAACAAAGCTTCTAATTCGTGTAAAAAACAAAAAGTTCTACAAGGCGCAATTTGAGATTTAAAATCCTTGATTGTTTTTAATTCTGCATGTTGAGTACCTAATACTGGACTATTAAAATCGATCAAGGTAGTGATTTGATAATCCAGTGCAGGAAGTGCGACCATTTCTACTCGCTTTTCTTCATCATAGTGGAAAATGTTTTCATCAATACTATACCATGCTTTTGCAGCGTCTTGTTCAAGTACGCCTGTCGCTTCAATTTTTTCAATAAATGGGGTAGAGCTACCATCCATTATTGGAATTTCTGGTCCATTTAATTCGATTAAAGCATTGTCTACTCCCATACCTACTAAAGCCGCAAGAATATGTTCAACCGTACTCACTTTGGCATCACCCACTTGCAATGTAGTACCACGACTTGT
>CALPKD020000248.1 GCA_943324055.2 Chitinophaga pinensis | reverse complement strand
TTTTCTTTTCGGTCACCACTTAATAGTATGGTGTGTACTCCTTTTTGATGCAAAGTTTCAATCACTTGTTTTGCCTCGGGGCGTATTTGATCTGCAACATCAATCCATCCAAGTAATACATCATTCTTTTGTATATATACATTATGGCCATCTTCTACATTTTGGTTTACTAAGCTTTTGAAACTTCCCGCAAAGTATTGATTGCCCTCCTTGTCCGTAGCTTTGATTCCTAAACCTTTCACTTCTTCGATGCTTGCCCATTTAGTTTCTTCCTTCGATTTCCATTTGCTACTTATGCATTTTGCAATCGGATGGTTGGAATATTTTTCTAAAGAATAAGCGAGTATCATAAACGATTCTAGGCTTGTTCCTTCCATTACATTGGTTCCTGATATTTCAAATAAACCTGTAGTGAGGGTACCTGTTTTGTCAAACACAACTTGTTTAATGTCCTTAAATGTTTCTAAACTTTTCGCATTTTTAAATAACACTCCGTTTCTTGCCCCGCGACCTAGTCCAACAGCAATGGCTGCAGGCGTTGCAAGTCCCATTGCACAAGGGCAAGAGATAACCAATACAGCAATTGCTCTTAATAAGCTTGCACCAAAACCAATATCAGTAATAATTAAATTACCTATTAATGTAAGTAAGGCAATGCTCAAAACTAATGGAACAAATATGGCACTAATTTTATCCGCTAAAATTTGCACCGGTGGTTTTTCTCCTTGAGCAGCTTTTACCATTTTTAAAATATTGGATAATACGGTATCGTC
The DNA here is from genome assembly GCA_943324055.2 of Chitinophaga pinensis. Lineage (GTDB taxonomy): Bacteria > Bacteroidota > Bacteroidia > Chitinophagales > Chitinophagaceae > Sediminibacterium > Sediminibacterium pinensis_F. The sequence continues at coordinate 2,501 of CALPKD020000248.1, read as the reverse complement.
CCCCACGGCAGTCACATAGGCTTTTAAAGTGCCATTTTCTAAAGTGCTTCCTCCCAATAATAAATCATTCATCCTTTTATGTACAGGGACACTTTCGCCTGTCACAATAGATTCGTTTACGTTCGCTTCCCCCCATAAAATTTTACTATCCATTGGAATGGTTTCTCCTGAGTTGATCAGAATTAAATCACCCACTTTTAAGGTTTCACTTTCGACATTAAAAATAACTTCCTTGTGCTGATCATCAAAGACAATCATATTGGCCATTACTTTTTGGGCTTTTACTAAATCCTTTAAAGCACGTTGGGTGGAAGCTACAGAAGCATCTTCTAAAAAATTGCCAAAAAATACCAAAGTAAGAATAGTGGCAGTAGTTTCATAATAAGCAAATGCCTGTCCTTGCCCAGATAAGGTTCCATACAAGCTATAACCAAAGGAAGCAAGTGCACCAATTGCAACTAATACATTCATATTTGGAATGCCTTTGGTTATACTATTCCATGCGCTCTTTCCAAAATAACCCATGCCAACAATAAATACGGGGGTAGTGATTGCCAATTGTACATAAGGGTTCATGAGCAGGTGAATATGCAATCCCGGTATCATATGAATCATTAATGGAATCGTAAAAATCAAACAAAAAAATGCACGATCTCTATTATTATCTAACCATTTTCTTTTAGGAGCCACGCCGTCTTCACCTCTTACTTTATAGCCAAGACTGCTAATGCCCTTTATTAATTTTTCTTTATTGATCGTTTCAGGTAATTCAAATTGAATCTCCCCTTCCATAAAACTGACTTTGGGTTCGGCTATGCCTTCTTTTTGTAGATATTTGTGTATTGACAAAGCACAATTGGTGCAACTCATACCGTCTACTTTCCATTGAACTGTTTCCATATTCGGCCTATTTATGACTTAAAGATACGAAGAGATTTCAGGATTGTATTTGATCCTTATCTTTGTCCTATGGATATGAATTACACCATTGCAGAATTAGACCAATTGGCTACCCTTTTATTGCAACAATATGGACATAAACGAATTTGGGCTTTTCACGCACCTATGGGAGCAGGCAAGACTACCTTAATAGCCCGTATTTGCAAACAACTAGGAGTGACCTCGTCTGTTTCAAGCCCTACATTTGCTATAATGAACGAATACGAGGGCAAAGGGAAGATGATTTACCATATGGATTGGTATCGTCTACAAGATGAAGCAGAAGCAAGGAGAGCGGGTATTGAAGCGGCTTTGGAAGAAGCTGATTTTTCATTGGTAGAGTGGCCCGAAAAAGCGCCTAATTTGCTAACGGATGATACACAACATTTTCAAATTGAAATTTTAGATCGGGAACATAGAAGGATTTTTATATCTTCATAAAAAATAGGTCGTAATGAGTACCATTAAGCCACAGATAAAGCCTTCATTTGCTTTTGAAACGCAAGAGGAAGTATTAGATATCCCGCATCGTAGCAAGCCATTGTTGATTGGCATTCCTAAGGAAATTGCATTTCAGGAAAATAGAATTGGTCTTACGCCTGATGCAGTGAGTGTATTAGTTGCTAATGGACATGAGGTGATGGTAGAGACGTTGGCTGGATCAGGAAGTAGATATACTGATAATGATTACTCAGAAGCAGGAGCGCGTATTGTATTTGAAAAAGAAGAAGTGTATAAATGTCCAATATTGGTAAAAACAGCACCCCCTGTGGAAGCCGATTTGCCTTTTTTGCAAATGCATCAAACAATTATTTCTCCATTACATTTATCCGCTTTAAAAAAAGAATTGATTGAAAAATTAATGGCTAAAAAAATTACCGCATTAGCCATTGAAAATATTAAAGATGAAAATCAGAATTATCCAATACTAAGAAGTATGGGGGAGATAACGGGTAGTGCGGTGATGTTGATTGCAGGTCAATACTTAAGTAATTTTAATCAGGGAAAAGGGGTGTTGCTAGGTGGTGTGAGTGGTGTGCCGCCCACTAAAGTGGTCATTATTGGTGCGGATATTATTGGTGAATTTGCAACCCGTAATGCATTGGCCTTAGGGGCGAGTGTGAAAGTATTTGACAATAATGTTTCAAGATTACAAAGATTGCAGAATAATTTAGGACAACGCGTTTGGACCAGCGTTTTAGAGCCTAAAATTTTAGCGAAACAATTAAAGACTTGCGAGGTTGCGGTAGGTGCTTTGCGTAATGAATTTGGACGTGCACCAATTGTAGTTACGGAGGAAATGGTTGCTGCTATGCGTCCAGGAAGTATCATTATTGACGTTGCGATTGACCGTGGGGGTTGTTTTGAAACTAGTGAGTTAACCAATCACGCGCATCCCATTATTATAAAACATGAAGTGCTTCATTATGGAGTACCAAATATACCAAGTGGCTTTGCACGTACAGCAAGCCAAGCGATTAGCAATGTTTTAATGCCATTATTAATTCAGATAGGAGACCAGGGGGGATTGGAGGAAATTATTTGGCAACAAGTACATTTAA
>CALPKD020000247.1 GCA_943324055.2 Chitinophaga pinensis | reverse complement strand
TTTGTGCTTTATAAAAATCTTTTTCATCATGAATCCATAAATCATCTGCGCTATATTTTTCGCCAATGGTTACTACTTCAGGACGTAAGCCATCAAAACGTAAACCCATCTCCCCGTTTGCTCCAAAAGTCAATGGCTTGTCTTGCTCTAAAAACAATGCATGTAAAGGCTTGCTTGCCTTTTCAGTAAATACTTCAAAAGCACCATCATTAAAGATGTTACAGTTTTGATAGATCTCTAAAAACGAAGTTCCTTTATGTTGATTCGCGCGCGTAATCATATATTGTAAATGCTTTGGATCTCGGTCCATACTTCGTCCTACAAAAGTTGCATCGGCACCTAATGCTAATGCAGCAGGATTAAATGGATGATCAATACTTCCCATTGGAGAACTTTTTGTAACCTTGTTCTGCTCAGAAGTTGGAGAATATTGTCCTTTTGTTAAACCATAAATTTGATTATTGAAAACCATAAAGTTCACATCAAAATTTCTTCTGATCATGTGAATGGTATGATTACCTCCAATACTTAATGCATCCCCATCACCCGCAACGATCCAAACACTTAGCTCAGGTCTTGAAGCTTTTAAGCCACTTGCAATTGCAGTAGCACGACCATGAATGGAGTGCATACCATATGTATTCATGTAATAAGGGAAACGGCTACTACAGCCAATACCACTTATAACAACAATGTTTTCTCTAGGAACGCCAATGGTTGGCATTACTTTTTGCACTTGCGCTAAAATAGAATAGTCACCACAACCAGGGCACCAACGTACTTCTTGGTCAGAGGAAAAATCTTTAGCAGTTAAAGTAGTAGATACTGGGATCGCAGTTTCAGTAGACATACACTCAATAATTTAGACTGCGAATTTACGGAAATAGCGGCTGCAATAAGCAAAAAATTTCTACTTATTTCACTTTTCTACCCTTCCAAGTATAGGTCTTGACTTGGCCAAATAAGCCAGCAAACAGCGTATATACAATATGTAAAGGCTGATAAAGGACAAAATAACGCAGATGTCCTTTTAAGTTAAAGAACCGAGCTACCGGATCCAAAAAGAACAATTCAAAAAAGGTCTTAAATGCAAATGCAATCAATAAGCTAGAATAGCTACCCACAAGCAGTAGCAGCAAAAAACTAAAGTTGAATAAATACACCAATAGTAGCACCCAAAAAATAGATGCATCATCATAATACCGCGCCTTACTCGACCATCTTATTCTTTGCATAATAAACCCCTTCCAAGTGTCCATCGGTTTGGTAAGTACAATTGCCTTGGGATGGAATAAATACCCAATACCACCGGTAAGGGTGGCCTTCATCTTATGCATCAAAAGCATATCATCTCCACTTGCGATATGGTCTACCCCTTGATAACCCCCAACGGCAATAAAAGCCGATTTTTCAAAAGCAAGGTTGGCCCCATTGCTCATAGAATGCTTGCCAGCGCTCACTGAGGCAGCAGTAATACCTTGTAAAGCTAAAAAGTCAAGGACCTGAAATTCACTCAAAATACCTGGCTCCGCAGAAAACATCACAGGCGCAGCAATAAAAACAGGTTTATTTTTTTGAATATATTGGTTGTATAAGTTCAGCCATTGCTTAGGCACAATACAATCGGCATCTGTGGTAATGATCCAGCTTCCTTTTGCAAAAGTCACCGCTTTTTCGATGGCTTTTTTCTTAAAGGAATTCAATTCCCCCGGCTTAAAATAATCGGCAAGGCTTAGTAAATGCACATTAGGGTGCTCCCCCTTAAACGCTTTAACAATAAAAGCAGTATCGTCTTCCGAAAAATCATCCATCACAATTACTTCAAAATAGTCCGATGGATAGTCCTGTAATAAGATAGAATCAATACAGGCCTTAATATTGGACGCCTCATTGCGGGCAGGTATGATAATAGTAAAATGGGTAAATTGGCTGGTTGGCAGCTCTTCAAAAGGCTTCAATTTATCAAACCAATATCTGTATGCCATTAACAGGCCGGCATACAAAACGGTTAAGATAGCAACGGACCAGTCGAGTAAATGTAGCATACCCCAAAGTTAATGGAGGAAGCAACAATTATAGGAAAATTTGGTAAAATCCCTAATTACATCGTACTTTTGAATTAGTTGCATAACTAACTATATGTCAAACAACCAATTTAAGAGAGGAGAACTTTATAGCGTCATCAATGGTATGGCGACAACAGCTGTTGCAAGACGTTTGCAAAAGAATTTCAGAAACGCAGGTTTAGAATTAACCATCGAACAATGGTCCTTACTTTATCATTTGTGGAAGGAGGACGGATTAAGTCAACAAGAATTAGGCACCCGTACTTTCAGAGACAAAGCAAGTATCACAAGACTAATAGATAATTTAGAAAAATTAGGATTGGTAGAACGCGTTGCATCTAAAACAGACCGACGTATTAATCTAGTTTGTTTAACACTAGCTGCAAAGCCATTACAACAGATCACTTACGAATTAGCAAATCAAACCATGCAGGAAGCATTAAATAATATCACTAAAGACGAGATTGAAATTGTTAAAAATGTTTTTCAACGGGTGTATGATAATTTAACAAGTCCTGACTTAATCTAATTAAAAAATAAACCATGGCAACTACCATCAACGGCGGAGAATGGATCATAAAAGAAGTAGCAGCAAGTGATATATTCATCCCAGAAGATTTTAATGAGGAGCAAATAATGGTCCGAGATATGTGCAATCAATTCTTGGATGCCGAAGTACTTCCTGTTGTAGACAGAATAGATAAACTAGAACCAGGCTTAATGCCAGGCTTACTTGCAAAAGCAGGTGAGCAAGGATTATTAGGCATCACTGTACCTGAAGCCTATGGCGGTTCTGGTAAGGATTTTGTAACCTCTACGATTGTTGCAGAATCATTAGGTGGAGGTTATTCCTTCTCTGTAGCAAATGCTGCACATACAGGAATTGGCACTTTACCCATCTTGTATTTTGGTACCGAAGCACAACGACAAAAATATGTTCCAAAATTAGCAAGTGGCGAATTCAAAGGTTCATATGGATTAACAGAACCTAATAGTGGATCCGATGCATTAAGTGCAAAAACAACTGCAAAATTAAGTGCCGATGGGAAGCATTATTTATTGAATGGTCAAAAATGTTGGATTACAAACGGAGGCTTTGCCGATGTATATACTGTGTTTGCAAAAATTGATGGTGAACAATTCACCGCATTTATTGTAGAACGCGGCATGGAAGGATTTACACAAGGACCTGAAGAACATAAAATGGGAATCAAAGGATCATCTAC
>CALPKD020000246.1 GCA_943324055.2 Chitinophaga pinensis | reverse complement strand
TGATGGGGTAAGAATTATTGATGCTAAATTGAAGTTTGAATAATATGCCAAGCTAATTGGGTGTCATTATTATCAAGTGCGTTTTTTATAGCTTTTAGCGTTTCTAATGAAAATGCTTTTGCATTAATAGCCATATTTAAATCAGGAAGCAAACTTACATTTGCTAATTGTGCTTTTTCATTGCTTGTCAATACCGCTGTTTCTTTAATGGCTAATGGTAGTTGATCCATTCCAACACCTAATTTACTATTTGGTTTTTCCACTTTAAATAAATTATCTGCGGTAATTCTAGCATACCAATCACCTCCTAATCTTGCCACTAAATCTAATTTCACTTGGTCTATATTACCATTGGAATCGAGCACATCGTTATGAATATGAATTCTTTTTATTTCTGCCAATACTAAATTACCAGCACCCGCTTTTTCTCCTAATGAAATCACTTCTCGTACAATACATTCAAGCTGTATTGGTGACTCTGCAACCCTAGGTGGTCCTACTAGTTCGGATGCTAGTTGTGTAAATCCTGACTTTATAAATTCATTGGTGCCTTTTGGGTAATCGCAGCTAGCCAAGGACACTTGTTGTACCATCTCGTAGTTGACTATATTAATAACACATTCAGGAACTAGTTTTATATTTTCAAGTGTATGCTTAGTTGTATTATCTCTAACCCTTCTTGAAGGCGAAAAAATACAAATAGGCGGGTTCATGCTAAACAAGTTAAAAAAGCTAAACGGACTTAAATTAACATTCCCTTCTAAGTCAATCGTCGAGGCAAAGCAAATAGGCCTTGGCGAAATTGCGTATTGTAAATATTGTTGTATTTCCTGTGTCGTCAGCTTTTCGGTATCTAATGTTAGCATGTTAATATTAGTTTTATCGAATTTATTTTTTTTGTGCTAAAATTGACCAATCAGTTGCTTCAGCTTTAATTGTATTTTCTAAAATACCTAGTCCATCAATTGCCATTTTTACGATGTCATTAGCTTGTAACCACTGTGCTGCGTAATTGGGGTCATTTAATTTACCAGTGCCATTCAATTCTAAAAAACAACCAGTGCCAACCGTTCCTGAACCAATAACATCACCAGGATAAATTGTAACACCGTATGAACACCTTTCGATTATTTCAGCAAAAGTCCAATCCATATCTTTTACATTCCCTTGCGACACTAATTTATCATTCACCCAACACTTCATTGATAAGTCATAGTTATTGCCAATATGTCCTTGTTTTGCTGGTACCTGAAATGCTTTTAACTCATTAGGCGTAACTAACCAAGGACCAATTACTGTTGAAAAATCTTTTCCCTTTGCAGGGCCTAGGTTTAAAAGCATTTCCTCCATTTGTAATTTTCTTGCACTTAGGTCGTTCATAATAGTAAATCCAGCAATATACGCATCAGCATCTTTAGCTTTTATATTTCTACCTTCTTTTCCAATTACAATAGCAATTTCTAATTCAAAATCAAGTTGTTGAAAATGATCGGGCATACAATAAATCTCACCTGGTCCTTGTATTGCATTGTGGTTTGTAAAATAAAAAATAGGGTATTGGTCAAACTCTTTAATCATTTCTACACCTCTGTTTTTTCTAGCCGAAGCAACATGCTGGCGAAAGGCATAACCATCTCTACAAGAGGTTGGGTGGGGAACAGGCGCTAATAATGTATAGTCATCAACAGCAATAACAGATAAAGCATTGTCTTCTATTTTTGCAAGTTGTTGCTCAGTTGCATCAATTACGTTTTCGCCTAATTTCAAAAACTCAATGATATTATCTGGCAAGTTTTCGTTAATACTTTTAAGTGCAACTAGTTTATGTTTTACAATGGCACCTAACTTAGTTTCTCCGCTTTTTAAATAACTTATTAATTTCATTGATTATCAATATATTATAACATTTCAATCCCCAAAATAGGGCAAATTTTCAACTTTTTAATACCGTAGTCGTGAAGTTAAAAATAATATTTTATTTTGTGCTAATAATTGTTAGTATTGTAGGTCCTGTAAAACTAATTTATGCCAATTTATCACACAATGGGAACCATTCCCTCTAAAAGACACACTGTTTTCAGAAAACCTGATGGCAAATTGTATGCGGAAGAATTAGTTTCTACAGAAGGTTTTTCTGGCATGTATTCCTTGGTTTATCATACACATCCCCCCACCATGGTAAAATCATTAGGGGAGCCGTATTCTGTGGAACCAAAAATTGCCAGGGAAAAGCACCTTAGACATACAAGTTTATTGGGGTTTAATATAAAACCAGAGGACGATTATTTAAAAAGCAGAAAACCGGTTTTAGTAAATTCAGATTTACAGATTTCTTTAGCGGCACCTAGAAAATCAATGACAGATTATTTTTACAAAAATAGTCAAGCGGATGAAGTTATTTTTATTCATAAAGGTACAGGCACTTTAAAATCGGGGTTTGGTAAAATCAAGTTTGGTTATGGCGATTATTTAGTGGTACCAAGAGGCACTATTTATCAATTAGAATTTGACGACGAAAACAATCGATTATTTATTACTGAGAGTTTTAGCCCCATTCGTTTTCCAAAGCGTTATCAAAATGAGTTTGGACAGTTAATGGAACATTCACCCTATTGTGAAAGGGATATTAGACGCCCATCCGATTTAGAAACATTTGATCAGGAAGGCGAGTTTAAAATTTTGATAAAAAAACAAGGACTTATTTATCCATATACTTACGGAACACATCCATTTGATTTTATAGGATGGGATGGTTATCATTATCCATGGGCTTTTTCAATTCATAATTTTGAACCAATTACCGGACGAGTACATCAACCTCCACCAGTGCATCAAACTTTTGAAGCGCGTAATTTTGTGATTTGTTCTTTTGTGCCTCGTAAATACGATTATCATCCTGAAGCAATCCCTGCGCCTTATAACCATAGTAATGTTGATAGCGATGAGGTTTTATATTATGTAGATGGGGATTTTATGAGCAGAAAGTCGGTTGTGCAAGGCCAAATAACACTTCACCCGGGCGGTATTCCACATGGTCCACATCCTGGAAGTGTTGAAAAGTCCATTGGTAAAGAAAAAACAGATGAATTGGCTGTTATGATTGATCCATTTAGGCCATTAATGATTACAGAAGATGCCTTACTTATCGAAGACGAAAATTACCATAAAAGTTGGCAATATAATATCGAATAATAATTAACCATAAAAATTAAAATGGATAGCACAGTGAACAATCAAGATTTTTTACCACTATTAGGGACTGACTTTGTGGAGTTGTATGTGGGAAATGCAAAACAAGC
>CALPKD020000245.1 GCA_943324055.2 Chitinophaga pinensis | reverse complement strand
TAAAAAGGCATCGTTCACTATATCACTCATCTCTAATTTAGTTCCTGACTCTCGTGCCAAGATCATTATTTTACGCATTACATCGGTTCCTCCTAAATCCAAACGAGGATCTGGTTCGGTATACCCCTCGGCTTGCGCTTGTCGTACTACTTGTGCAAATGGAATAGTGCCGTCGTAATTATTAAACACAAAATTTAAGGTGCCCGACAAAACTGCTTCAATTTTATTAATACTGTCTCCGCTTCGGATTAAATCATTCAATGTGCCAATAATTGGTAAACTCGCTCCCACATTGGTCTCAAACAAGAAGGCTGTATTGTATTCCCTCGCCAATGATTTTAATTTTGCATAATGCGCATAAGGCGATGAACATGCAATTTTATTACAAGCTACTACCGACACCGCTTTACCCAATAATTGTGCGTATACATTTGCAACCGTTTCGTGTGCAGTAACGTCCACAAAAATAGTATTGCGCAAGTTGTTTTCTAAAATAGCATTTACATAATCCGTAATGGTTCCTGCGGGCGCAACCTGCAATTGGTCTCTCCATGTATTTAAATCAATGCCATCGGGATGGATTAATAACTTTTTACTATTTGCGATGCCTACTATATTTATTTGTAAGCGTAATGTGTTTTGCAAATACGGAACCTGCTTTTTAATTTGATCAATTAATTTAGCGCCTACATTTCCTGCACCTGCTACATATACGTTTACTTGCTTGTAAGAGGTTTCAAAAAATTCCTCATGCAATACGTTGATTGCTTTTTTTACATCAGCTGTTGCGATCACAGCAGTGATATTTTTTTCGGAGGATCCCTGTGCAATAGCGCGTACATTAATTCCATTACGCCCTAATACACCAAACATTTTTCCGCTCACTCCTGGATGGTTTTTCATTTGCTCCCCAACCAATGCCAATATGGATACTTCCTTTTCAACGATGAGTGGTTCTACTTTTTGGGTATTGATCTCCTGCTCAAACTCACTATCCACGGCAATCTTAGCCTGGTGCGCATCCTGCGCATTCACCCCTACACATATTGAATGCTCAGATGAACTTTGTGTAATTAAGATAATATTGATTTGCTTTTTTGCTAAAGCATCAAATAACCTTTTTGAAAATCCAGGGATACCGACCATTCCACTTCCCTCTAAACTTAATAAGCAGATATTTTTTATGCTAGATATGCCGCGTATAAAATTGCCATCATCCAGCGACTCATTCATGATGATCGTTCCTGGATGCGCTGGGTCAAATGTATTTTTAATCCACACCGGTATATTCTGTTGCATTACCGGCTGTCTGGTTGGAGGATAAATTACTTTTGCGCCAAAATGTGACAACTCCATTGCTTCCTGATAAGAGATCTGTGGAATCTCTTTTGCATTTTGTACCATTCTTGGATCAGCAGTCATCATTCCACTTACATCTGTCCATATTTCTAAAGCAGAAGCTTTTAAGGCCGCTGCATAAATTGCACCTGTGTAATCAGATCCGCCTCTGCCTAGTGTTGTGATATTACCATCCGAATCAGACGATACAAAACCTGGCGCCATATACACATCAAACTTATTGTTGTCGGGCGCACTAAAATAAGCTTGTATATTTTTATTGGTCAGCTCCTTATCCACCACCGCATTTAGATAATTGCTATTAGTTTTGATCAACTCTCTTGAATCCACCCATTGTTGCTTTATTCCTTTTGCATCAAATGCTGCTGCGATTATTTTTGATGACAACAACTCGCCATAGCTTACAATCTTATCCTGCATGCGTGGCGTTAATTCCTTTAACATGTATAAGCCCTCGCAATTGGCTTCTAACTCATTGATCATTTGTTTTACCAAACTTAACGTTGCACTTTGTTGCTGTATTGGTAATAAAGTTCTCACTGCATCCAAATGCTTTTGCTCAATATTTTGAACAATGGTTTTATAAGCCTCATTGCCTTGTGAAGCAGAATGTGCCAACATTAATAATTGATCCGTTACCCCGCTCATTGCAGACACCACTACTATTGTGGGCTCCTTTTTAATACTCTCCGCCACAATGTCCAATACCTTTGATATTGCATCTGCACTTGCTACCGAACTTCCTCCAAATTTTAAAACCTGCATATCCTATATTTTTTTAATAAAAATAATATCCCGCTTTATTTAGCTAGATTAAATAACCGTAGATATTATCGTCTTTATTTATTTCATTGTAATTGATTTGATTGCGTTTCATATTATAGATCAACGCATCATAATCCTTGTTTGATTTCAATTCCAATCCCACTAACGCCGGACCACCTTCCTTATTATGTTTTTGTATATACTCAAACCGAGTAATATCATCCGTTGGCCCTAATACATTATTTACAAAATCTTTTAAAGATCCCGGACGTTGCGCAAATCGGATTAAGAAATAATGCTTTAATCCTTCATAGATTAAAGACCTTTCTTTGATTTCCTGCATACGAGCAATATCATTATTACCTCCACTCACGATACAAACAATTGTTTTTCCTTTTATTTGTTCAGCATAATCATCCAATGCCGCTATCGCCATTGCGCCAGCTGGTTCTACCACCATCGCTTCCTCGTTATACATTTGAAGTATGGTGGTACAAATTTTCCCCTCTGGCACTAAATGCATATCGTCGATCGCATCCTTGCAAATTGAAAATGTATAATCTCCAATGCGCTTCACCGATGCGCCGTCCACAAACTTATCTATCTCCTCCAACTCCACAGGATGTCCTGCTTTCATTGCCGCTAACATACTTGGCGCGCCCTCTGGCTCTAACCCAATCAGTTTTGTGTTGGGTGATTTTTGATCAAAATAATAACCAATGCCTGCACACAATCCACCTCCACCAATTGGAACAAAAATGTAGTCAATCGGTTCGGCGGTAAGTTCTTTTATGTCTTCCAATATTTCCACACCCACCGTTGCTTGCCCTTCGATAATAGATGGATGATCAAATGGTGGTATAAATGTCATTCCATTTGCTATTGTATATTCCTTTGCTGCTTTTGCAGTGTCGTCAAAAGTATCTCCTACCAATTTTACTTCCACAAAGGCATCTCCAAACATTTTTGTTTGACTTACTTTTTGTTGTGGTGAAGGTATGGGCATAAACACAACCCCTTTTACGCCTAGCTTTTTACAACTGTAGGCAAAACCTTGTGCATGATTTCCTGCACTTGCACATACGACGCCCTTTGCCAACAATACTGGTGACAACTGACTCAACATATTATAAGCACCTCTTAATTTATAAGAACGCACTATTTGCAAATCCTCTCT
>CALPKD020000244.1 GCA_943324055.2 Chitinophaga pinensis | reverse complement strand
TTCGTAATGACAAATCGATCATTCAATTTCAAATCTCATTTGATAAAAACGACATCAACATTTACTTAAATGTAGATGGAAGTATACGGGACAATACTTACTATAATAAGTATCTAAATGAAATAAAAAAACATTTAACATTTGATACTTATAATATGTATTTTAATTCACCGTTTTTGAAGTCCGAAAATGCCAAACACAGGCATGTTGTAAATCTTGGATTACAGGGGGCATAATTTATAATAACTCCTTATTCTGTCTATTTTCTACTTAAATTTTTTTTATGCGTATCTGGTTTGAGTTATCCAATTCACCTCATATCAATCTCTTTTATGACTTAATAAAAGATTTAGAATCGGAGGGGCACACTGTTATCATTACCTCCCGACCATTAGCGAACACCATAGCTTTGTTAGCACAAAAAGGGCTATCTCATACTGTTATTGGTCAGCATTATGGTAAAAACATAATCAAAAAAATATTTGGTTATCCTATCCGCGTTTTTCAATTAGTCCAATATTTAAAAGTTAATAAACCCGATATCGGAGTCTCGCAGAGTTCATATCATTCATCTTTAGCTTGCTGGTTAGTAGGGATTCCGTCCATCTACACCAATGATAATGAACATGCTGTTGGCAATATCCCAAGTTTCCTGTTTGCTACCAAAATATTAATTCCACAAAGCATGTCTATTGAACGTGTAAAATGGTCCATTGATCAACAAAAACTAATCAGATATCCTGGTATTAAAGAAGGTATTTTTCTTTGGTTAAAAGGGGAGGAAATTATAGCTCAAAGAAAATTGAATGGGAATAGTCCTATAAAAATATATATCAGGACCGAACCCCCTACTGCCCAGTATTACAATAGCAAGTTAAATTTCATGGATGAGATCATTATGCAATTACAGCACAAGTATGATATTATCGTCCTAACCCGAAATGCAAGTCAATTAAATCATTACAAAGGGGATGCTTTCTCTGCTACAACGGTGCCTGTAGAGCCTTTGAATTTTGAACAAATTGCAGCTGATTGTACTTTATTTATTGGTGCTGGTGGCTCTATGACGAGAGAAATAGCGATGTTGGGAATTCCTACCATTTCGGTGTATCAAGCCGATCTCCTAGATGTGGATAGGGTATTAATATCAAAGGGCTTGACCTGGCATGAGCCAAATTTGACTGCCGATAAAGTGGAGGCCTATTTGACACAAATCCCAGAAAAAATACCCGATTTAGAATTAATGAATCAGGGTAAAAAAACATATGCCTTATTCAAAAATGAAATCCTTTCGTTCGATAAAAATAATGCCTTAATGCCATCTCCCTTTACTGACGATGATATTTATTAATTAAGACTACGCTCACAGTATACTTTAAACAATCAATTTACACATTATGCAACTTACTATTGTGGCTGGTGCAAGGCCTAATTTTATGAAAATTGCACCTATTATAAAGGCAATTACTAATGCGCAGTCACTAGGGAATAATATCCATTATCGACTTGTTCATACAGGACAACATTACGATCAAAAAATGAGTAATGGCTTTTTTGAACAATTAGGTATTCCGGATCCCGATATTAATTTAGCCTGTGATAACGGTTCTCAGGCGGAGCAAACCGGATCCATTATGGTAAAATTTGAAAAGGAACTAAACCAATTCAGGCCAGATGTAGTTTTAGTAGTAGGGGATGTGAATTCGACAATGGCTTGTGCAATTACTGCAAAAAAATTAGGAATCGATACGGTTCATGTGGAAGCTGGAATCAGATCTGGTGATATGTCTATGCCCGAAGAAATTAATCGGATGGTCACAGATTCTATCTGTGATTCTTTTTTCACGACTACTTTGTATGCGAATAACAATTTACTTGCCAATCAAGTTGCTAAACATAGGATTCATTTTGTAGGCAACACGATGGTAGATACGCTGTATCAGAATTTATATCGTATTCAGCAGCCAGATTTTTGGAACGAATATGAGTTGACAGAAGGATCTTATTTTTTACTCACATTGCATAGGCCTTCTAATGTGGATGATCCAATAAAATTGTCAGAGATTCTTCATACCATTTCGACAACAACAGATGGGATTCCTGTTCTGTTTCCTGTTCACCCTAGAACAAAACAAGTAATAGATTTATTTGAAATTGAAGCGGATAATATTTTGTTTATTGAACCACAAGGCTATCTTGAATTTATATACTTAGTTAAACATGCAAAAGGCATTATAACAGACTCGGGTGGGATTACCGAAGAAGCGACTGTGTTGAATATTCCCTGCCTTACAATGAGAAATTCCACGGAACGTCCAGAGACTGTTTTGCATGGCACCAACGAATTAATTGGAGAGGACTATAAAAAGCTAAAGGAATGTTTGCAAAAAATTATTGCAGGAGATTGGAAGGATGGGGCAGTGCCTATTTTTTGGGATGGTCGAACTTCTGAACGTATCGTAGACATTTTACTTGCATCCTACGCTTAATGAATTATTACATATCACTATTATGCATAAGCGACTAAAATACTATTTACAAATTCTACTTGTGTTACTTGATTTGTTGTCCTTGAACATCTTTTTTATATTAACCTTGTTTGTTTTTGATCGAAGTACCAGTTTTGAATACTTCCCTCCTTATCTAAAGTATTGGTTTTTTTTAAATCTATTTTGGGTAGTGTTGTCCTTTATTTTACGATTGTATAGTGATACGACAATTATTAATTTTGAAATATTTATAAAACGCACTGTACAGGTATTTACTATTTGGATTGTTTTTAATTTATGTTTTTTAGTTTTTTCACGAGAGATCAATTTTTCAAGGTTGTTTATTGTTTTAAGTATGTGTAATTTTTCGATAGGATTAATACTGAATCGATTCTTATATTTTGCATTCAAGAATTATGTTACATTCCAAAGTAGTCTTGTAAATAAGGTGATCATATTGGGATATAATGAAACCGCTAAAAAATTAGCAAAATATTTTGAAGAAGACGATATACATACTCAATTATTAGGATTTGTTGAGGAAGCAGATAATATGAATGAACTAACACATTATCCCATATTATCAGGTATTGGCAATTTAATCGAAGTAGCAACGAGATTGAACGTGCAAGAAATTTATTCTACGATTACACCAGAGCAAAATAAAAGTATTTATGGTTTAATGAATGATGCAGAAGATAAGTGCATGCGCTTTAAAGTGGTACCTAATTTATCTTTTTTCCTAAATAAGCCAGTTGTGATTGATTATATTATGGACATGCCTGTTTTGTCTCTAAGGCGGGATCCGTTAGAAGATATTGGGAA
>CALPKD020000243.1 GCA_943324055.2 Chitinophaga pinensis | reverse complement strand
CGTCCAACAAATGTATTAATCCAGTCTGCTAAATATTTAACATCTGCATTTACTCCAAAGAATTTAGTAGTAGGTACTGACTTATCTACAATACGAGAAAAGCCTGTATTTACTGGATCGATATAAACAATATCTGCTACATCAATAATAGAATTTGGATTGTCTTCCACTCCATAAGGTTGAACTGGATATCCTTCATCGTCAATTTTTAATTTTCGGGGACTAGTATAACCTAGGTGCATCCAAACACTTGCAGTTCCAGGACCGCCATTAAATGAAATCACCAACGGTCGTTCCTCCTTATTGGTAACATCAGTACGTTCGTAGTATACATAAAACAAACCCGCAATTGCCTTTCCGTCCTCATCCCACACAGGAATGGTTCCAGATACCACTTTATAAGGTACTTTTTGCCCTTTAATAGTCGCTTCCCCTTTGGCTTCGGTTTTTGCCTCCAGCGAGAGTTCTCTTTTAAACGCTGGGTTTTTATCTACCCCCTTGCTTGTGGAAGCTTCCTCAGCAGATTTTTGTGCTTGGACAAACAAAAAAGACAATAACAGTAAATAAGTAAATAGGGACCTTTTCATAAATAAATTTTAATGAGTATAAACTTTTCTAGTACTAAATATACGGCTTAATTATAGTCACGAATGAACCGTTAGTATAATTATTTAATTAGGGAGTATTTCATTAAATTTGAGCATGTCAGAAACACTTCATAAAGTAATTATTTTAACGGCGCCTTCGGGTGCTGGCAAAACTTCCATTACAAAATACTTGTTGGCTAACTTTCCACGTTTGGCCTTTTCGGTTTCCGCTACAACCCGTCCCCCAAGAGGAGCTGAGCAGGATGGAGTAGATTATCATTATCTTTCCTTGGCGAAGTTTGAGGGACTGATTTACCAAAATGAGTTTTTAGAATATGAGATGGTGTACGAGGGCGTTTATTATGGCACGCTTAAATCAGAATTAGATCGTATTTGGAGTATGGGAAAAGTGCCCGTTTTGGACATTGATGTGAAAGGCGCTTTACGTGTACAAAAACAATTAGGAGACAAAAGCATTTCTATTTTTATCATGCCACCATCGGTTGATATTTTAAAAGAGCGCTTAAAAAATAGACAAACCGAAACAGAAGAAAGCATTCAAACCCGTATTGACAAAGCCGCTTATGAAATGAGTTTTAGCAATCAGTTTACAGCCCTCGTAAAAAACGAAGTACTTGAAACCGCTTGTGCAGAAACCGCTACACTCATTAAAAATTTCTTGGGTCCCGATTTTACTAAATAATTTAAACAACTATACTATGTCTTTGCAAGGAAAAACAGTTTTTATAACAGGTGGAAGCAGAGGCATAGGGAAGGCCATTGCTTTAAAGCTAGCGGGTGCTGGTGCGAATATTGTAATTGCAGCAAAATCGGTGGAAGAAGATCCTCGACTGGGCGGCACTATTTATTCTGCAGCTGCAGAAGTGGAAGCACTAGGTGTTAAGGCATTGGCTGTGCAAGTAGATATAAGAGATGAGGCACAGATTGCTGCCGCAATGCAAAAAACGGTGGACACTTTTGGTGGGATTGACATTGTCATCAACAATGCGTCTGCTATTCAATTAACAGATACGGCTAACACCCCAAGTAAACGTTTTGATTTAATGCACAGCATTAATGTACGGGGTACTTTTTTAGTGGTACAACACGCATTGCCTTATTTAAGAAAATCTTCGCACGCACATATTCTTACTTTATCTCCTCCCATTAATTTAGATCCAAAATGGTTGGGACCACATGTTGCCTATACCATTTCCAAATACGATATGAGTATGCTGGCCATTGGATGGGCAGCTGAATTAAAAGACGATGGCATTGCCTCCAATGCACTATGGCCGCGTACAACCATTGATACTGCTGCTGTTCGTAACTTATTGGGTGGAGAAATGTTAGCCAACATGAGTCGTACGCCTGCAATTTTAGCAGACGCTGCTTTATTTATTTTACAAAAAGAAAAACTTCAATACACAGGAAAAACTTTTGTAGATGAGGAGGTTTTAGCGGCCGAGGGCATTACCGACTTGTCTCATTATTCAGTGGTACCTGGTGCAACTTTATTCACCGATTTATTTTTATAAGCAACCCTCCTTAAAAAATTCAAGCATTTTATATGAAGTACTATTTGCTCCCTCTGATTGTTTTAATTTGTTTTAACAGTCAAGCACAAAAGAAAACAAAAGTAGACCCTGCCACTGCGCAAGTGAATGCCAACAAAGCCGCTGTGGTTAAAAGTCTTGATAATAATTATGCGGCAGATTCAAAAACTGCGATGCAAATTTGGAATTACGCTGAAGTAGGTTATAAAGAAACCAAGAGCGCAGCGCTTCATGTTCAAAACTTAAGAGCCGCTGGCTTTAAAGTGGAAACAGGGGTTGCAGATATCCCTACTGCTTTTGTAGCAACCTACGGCAGCGGGTCTCCCGTAATTGCAATTTTAGCAGAATATGATGCATTACCTGGACTCGCTCAAACTGCTACTCCCGAAAAAAACACAATTGAAGGACAAAAAGCTGGACATGGTTGCGGACACAACTTATTTGGCACCGCTAGTGTTGCGGCAGGCATTTCCATTAAACAACTTATTGAAGCACATCAATTAACGGGAACCATCAAAGTATTTGGTTGCCCTGCCGAAGAAGGTGGCAGCGGAAAAGTATATTTAGTTCGTGCTGGATTATTCAATGACGTGGATGCAGTAATACATTGGCACCCCGATGATATCAACGCAGTGAATACAATGGGAGCACTAGCCAACAAATCGGCTAAATTTCGTTTTTATGGAATTTCGGCACATGCTTCTGCTTCACCAGAACAAGGTCGTTCTGCTTTAGATGCAGTGGAAGCAATGGACAATATGGTAAACATGATGCGTGAACATATTCCACAAGAATCAAGAGTACACTATGTTATTACTAATGGTGGTAAGGCGCCGAATGTAGTTCCTGATTTTGCAGAAGTGTATTACTATGTACGCAATCCAAAACGCGAAGTGGTAATAGATATTTTTGATAGAATTACCAAAGCCGCAGAAGGTGCAGCGCTAGGAACGGGCACTACAATGAAATATGAAATTATCGGCGGCACACATGATTTGTTAATGAACAAAACTTTAAACGAAGTGATGCAAGCAAATTTTGAAAAAGTGGGAGGCGTAAATTATACGGAAGACGAAATTGCGTTTGGTAAAAAACTTCAGCCTACTTTTTTTGTAAAAGCACCCCCTATCGAATCGGCTGCCACCGTTAAACCACTTACTTATATCAATGAAGGAAATACAGGATCAACCGAT
>CALPKD020000242.1 GCA_943324055.2 Chitinophaga pinensis | reverse complement strand
GAATTGTACGTCTACAACTGCGCCAATAATTTGTTTGATTTTACCTGTTGTTGCCATATCATTGAGTGTTTTAACAATCCCCAATTTTCTTGAGGAAAGGAATAGTATCTATTTCGGCTGCAAAGGTAGGGTTTTGCTACTTTATTGCAAAAATTGTAAGTAGATAATAGTAGCTAATATTCCCCCAACCACTGGGCCAAAGACCGGCACTGCGGCATAACCCCAATCACTAGGGCCTTTCCCCTTGATTGGAAGCAAAAAATGCATGATTCTTGGGCCTAAATCTCGGGCTGGATTGATGGCAAAACCAGTTGGTCCACCTAGTCCAAATCCAATTCCAGCTACCAAAAGGGCTACAGGAAGCGCCGAAATAGATCCCATTTCCGCCCCAGCAGGTTTCAAAAAGAATACTCCAATCATAAAAACAAAGCTCGCCAATACTTCAACAATAAAATTTTGAGGTAAATTTCGGATAGATGGTGCTGTCGAAAAACAGGCCAATTGTGCTGCTGCATCCTTGCATTCATTAAAATGATCCTTGTAAACCATCCAAACAATAAAAGCACCTAACATAGCTCCTACTAACTGAGCAAGCAAATAACTAGGTACTAATATCCAACTAAATTTTCCAGCAGTTGCTAATGAAATTGTAACGACTGGATTAAAATGTCCTCCACTAACTCCACCCATTGCGTATACTGCAATAAAAACGGCAAAAGCCCAGCCTAAAATGATCGCAGCCAAGCCTCCATTATTGCCTTTTGTGTTGGGCAATACTACGTTTGCTACTACGCCATTTCCAATCACAATGATGATTGCTGTGCCAATAATTTCTGCTAAGAAGGGTGTCATATCAATTTGATTTAAGCTAAACAATCCTTTAAATTAAGAAAAAGAATATAAAATTACTTACCAATTATTTGTTGCATGAATTGCCCGCTCCCAACCCTTTATAGCCGCTAATCTTTGTGTTGGTACTGAGTGGGGATGAAAAGTTTTATCTACCTGCCATTTAGAACGTAATTCGTCAATATCTTTCCAAAAGCCAACAGCAAGGCCTGCCAAATAAGCAGCCCCCAAAGCTGTTGTTTCGACCATTGTTGGTCTTATAACAACCGTGTCCAAAATATCTGATTGAAACTGCATTAATAAATTATTATTAGTTGCTCCTCCATCCACTCTTAATTCAGCAATTGGAATCCCTGCATCCCCTTCCATCGCTTTTAAAACGTCATAAGTTTGAAATGCAATACTCTCTAATGCGGCACGTGCAATATGCCCAGCCGATGTTCCTCTTGTAATTCCAACAATCGTACCCCTAGCATGTTGATTCCAATAAGGTGCACCAAGCCCTGCAAATGCAGGCACTAAATAAACACCATCCGTGTTGTCAACTTCATTTGCCAAGGCTTCTATTTCAGCTGAATCACGGATCAAATGTAAACCATCTCTTAGCCATTGAACCACCGCGCCCCCAATAAACACACTCCCTTCGAGTGCATAAAAAGTATGTCCATTAATTTGTAAAGCAATCGTCGTTAATAAATTATGATTGGATGTGACCGCAGTTTCACCTGTGTGCATTAACATGAAGCAACCAGTCCCATAAGTATTTTTAACCATTCCTGGCGAAGTACACATTTGTCCAAACAAGGCAGCTTGCTGATCTCCCGCGATACCAGCAATTGGAATTTCATGGTGCGCAATAAGTTTATTTGTATAACCATACACTTCACTACTGCTTTTTACTTCAGGAAGCATGCACAAAGGCACATTCAATAATGCTAATAATTCCTCGTCCCATTGTAACGTGTGAATATTAAACAACATAGTTCTAGAAGCATTTGTTGCATCTGTAACATGGATTCTTCCATCGGTTAATTTCCAAACCAACCAAGTATCAATTGTTCCAAAACATAAATCTCCATTGCTTGCTAATTCACGGGCACCATTCACATTATCAAGAATCCATTTTATTTTTGAACCAGAAAAATAAGAATCAATCACTAGTCCAGTTTTTTCTTGTACCAATTTTTCCTTCCCCTCTTTTTTTAGACGATCACAATAATCTGCAGTGCGGCGATCCTGCCAAACAATCGCATTGTAAATGGGTTGCCCAGTGTGCTTGTTCCACACAACTGTTGTTTCTCTTTGATTGGTAATCCCAATTGCAGCAATGTCATTCATGGATAAACCTTTCTTACTAATCACTTCGGTCGCTACGCCCATTTGGGTACTCCATATTTCTAAAGGATCGTGTTCCACCCAGCCGGGTTGAGGAAAATGTTGTGTAAATTCTTTTTGGGCAATTGCTTGAATTTGACCCTGATTATCAAATAGAATAGCACGACTACTTGTCGTACCCTGATCAAAGGATAGGATGTATTTTGACATGGCAGCAAAAATTAGATCCTAAATATAGGAAAACTATCTTCTGTTCTTTAACCAATTTTCTGGATCAAAAAAGGCACCTTTTTCGTTATTCATCATGAATAACAAAGCCCCTTCTCCATCCAAATTAATGCCGGACCTGCCTAAAAGAGTGCCAGCTCTAACCTCTTGACCAACATTAACATTGATGCTACTGAGATGCGTATAAGTTGAAAAGTATTTTCCATGTTGTACAAAGACCGTTAAGTCCCCATTGATGTCTCCTGTATATTTTACCACTCCATTGGCTACACTTTTTACCGAAGTTCCTTTAGGGACCGCTAATTCAATACCATCACTCTTTTGGTTTAATTTAGTGCCGGGAATATTTTGAACCCCAAAATGAACGTACACGTTTCCTCTGTCAATTGGCCAAGGTAGATTACCTCTATTGGTTTCAAAAGATATCGAAGCTTCCCTACCTTCTTCTGTTGTCTCCAATGGAGAATAAGGCCGGTCACCTCTAATATTTGTGATGCCAGATTCAACATTGCCAATTTTCGGATTGGCTGATTTCCCATTTGCTTTCGCATTGGTGCCATTGGCTTTTACAGGTGTAGGATTGTCGTTGTTTGATTTTGCCTTTGCTGCGTCTGTCGCCTTTAGTTTAGCAAGTCGGTCTTTTTCTTTTTTCTCAGCATCTAATAATTCACGTCTTATAATAGCAAGCACTGCTTGTTGCATCTTTTTTCGTTGTGCTTCTTTTTGTCTTACCTGTGCAGTAATCTCCTGCTCCTTATTTTTTAATTGGCTTACTATTTTATCCTGCTCCTTCCTATCATCGACCAATACTTTTAACTGTTCATTCTGCACAGTTAACGTTTTAAGACGGTCTTTTTTATTAAAATTTAATTGATTTAATTTAACATTCAAATCCTGCTCCGACAAAGTAATTGCCTGCGCTTGTG
>CALPKD020000241.1 GCA_943324055.2 Chitinophaga pinensis | reverse complement strand
TCGTAGTGTCCTGCGCATTTGCATTTAAAAAAAATGCGAATAAAAAACCAATCAAACAAATACGCATAATAATATATTTAAATAAAATCCTAAAAAAAAAGCTTACTTAATTTGTATCATTTTATAGTCAACACGCACTTTACCTTTTGAAATGTCATTTAATTTCCCTTGTAACATTTTTCGGCGAAGTGGCTTTAAATAATCAATGAATAATTTTCCCTCGATATGGTCGTACTCATGTAAAATAACTATTGCTGTCATACCAATAAAAGTTTCTACATGCTCCACAAAATTTTCATCCATATAAGACAAGGTAACCGTTTCAGCTCTTAGTACATCCTCTCTAATTTTAGGAATACTCAAACAACCTTCGTTGTATATCCAATCTTTCCCGCCTGTTTCAACAATTTGTGCATTGATAAACACCCTTTTAATACCTGGTGTATCAGGGTACGCTTCATCCCCTTCCTCCACGTTCTCAAAAATTTGCGCACTGTCCATTACAAACAATCTAATATTCTTGTTCACTTGAGGAGCCGCCAAACCGACCCCATTACTCTCATACATGGTTTCCCACATATCCTCTAGTAAAAGAGGCAAATTTGGGTAATCCGCGTCAATGGATGCACTCACTTTTCTTAATATAGCTGCCACGTAGGCAACAATCGGTAAAATCATAGGTCTTCTTTATAATGGGTGCAAAGTTATTAATAAATAAGCAGTTTAGGGGCGGTTCGACAGATATTCCTGTAACAGTATGGTTGCAGCCACTCTATCAATGGTTTTTTTATCCCGTCGATCTATCTTTTTCATCCCCATTTCGACCATGGCGCTCATTGCATTTTTAGAACTAAACCGCTCGTCGATAGGCTTGATGGGGATTGTTGGAAATTTTCGGCCTAGGTCAACAATTACTTTTTCAACCAATGGAGTGGCATGGGTGGGCGAACCATCCAAATTTAAGGGCGCTCCTATTAAAATCAACTCCACTGGCTCCTTTGCAAAATAGTCCACTAAAAAGATAAATAAATCCTTCGTATCTACCGTTGTTAATGCAGTTGCAATCATTTGAAAAGGATCGGTTACAGCTAATCCGCAACGCTTTCCGCCATAATCGATACAAATAATACGTGCCACTATTTTATAATTTAGCAATTTGAATAATTAAATCAGCAATCACAAACACACTAAATACAATGCTCGCAATACCGTTGGCGGTCATAAAAGCAATATTTACTTTACTTAAATCATTGGGTTTCACAATACTGTTTTGATATAGCAGCATGCCTACAAATACCAATAATCCTGCCAAATACAAAAATTGAAATCCACCCAAAAAATAAGCGGCAATTACAAAAGATGCCGAAAACACATGCAAGATTCTTGCGATGGTTAAAGCCCTTTTTAATCCCCAATGGCTTGGTATAGAATACAAGGACTGAGATTGATCAAAGTCAATATCCTGTAATGCGTAAATCACATCAAAGCCACTCACCCAAAATATTACCGCAAACGAAAACAACAAAGGCACCATATTAAACACCCCTGTCACTGCCAAGAATGCGCCAATGGGTGCTAAAGACAACCCAATGCCTAAAACCAAATGACACAAATACGTAAACCTTTTAGTGTAACTATAAAACACAATTACAAATAACGCAACAGGTGATAAATAAAAACAGATTGGATTAATAAAGAAAGTAGCGATTATAAATAAGCCGGCGTTTACAAAAATAAAAACCAACGCCTTGTCTGCTTTAATAATCCCTGCAGGAATTTCCCTAATAGCAGTTCTTGGATTTAATTTGTCAAAGTGACGATCTAAGTATCTGTTAAAAGCCATTGCTGTGGACCTTGCAGTAACCATACATACTAATACCAAGAAAAATTTAAGCCCTACTTTGTCAATAGGCACTTGATGCATTAACTGGTATCGAATGCCTAACACAAAACCGATCAATGCAAAAGGTAATGCAAAAATGGTGTGTGAAAATTTTACTAAACTCAAATAATTTTTTACTGCCGACATATCTTGCTACTCTTAATTATAAAATATTTTATTCTTGGATCTTATCCCGCCTTTTAATTTTAGTCCTTCTATCTGACAAACTCCCAAAGTATCACAGCTGCTGCAACCGAAATATTTAAAGAGTGCTTCATCCCCCATTGCGGAATTTCAATCACTCCATCACAAACTCCAATCACTTCATCACTTACTCCTTCCACCTCATTTCCAAAAACAAAAGCCAATGGCTCCTTGCTTATATCCGGATATTGGACTTTAAACTTTTCTAAGGAAATACTTCCTTCGGTTTGTTCAATTGCAAACACTTTATACCCTTTTTCCTTTAATGCCAAAACCGCATCCACTGTATTTTCGTAGTACAACCAGTCAACTGATTCGGTCGCACCTAAGGCTGTTTTATGAATATCTCTATGCGGAGGCTGTGGGGTAAAACCGCAAAGGCAGATCCCGTCAATCAGGAATGCATCAGCGGTTCTAAAAACGCTTCCCACATTGTGCATACTCCTAATATTGTCCATAACCACCACAATGGGCTTCTTGTTGGCCATTTTGAAGTCTTCGACCGACTTCCTTCCCAGTTCGTCCATGGTCAGTTTACGCATCTGCAAAAGTACGCTTTTCGAATATTAAAAAATTTATGTAGGTTTGTCACCATGGCAAAATCAAGTGCAGAAACACCTCTAATGCAGCAACATCGGGCTATTAAGCAAAAATACCCGGATGCTATTTTGTTGTTTAGAGTAGGCGATTTTTATGAGACTTTTGGCGAAGATGCGATTGTAGCATCCAAAGTGCTAGGTATTACCCTCACTAAGCGGAATAATGGCTCCCCCAATTCGAGTGAATTAGCGGGTTTCCCACATCATTCATTAGATACGTATTTGCATAAATTGGTTAAGGCGGGGCATAGAGTAGCTATTTGCGATCAATTGGAGGATCCTAAATCAGTAAAAGGCATTGTGAAGCGAGGAGTAACTGATATGCTAACGCCGGGCATTGCAACAAACGATAAATTACTTGAACATAAGCACAACAACTTTTTAGCAGCCGTATTCGTCGAAAATGATCATGGCGGAGTTGCTTTTTTAGATATCACTACAGGAGAATTTTTATTAGCCGAAGGGAACGCCGAATATTTGGATAAACTTTTACAAAGTTTACAACCTGCCGAAATTTTATATCCTAAAAATTACCAAGCTACTTTTAAGGAAGTATTTGGAAATGGTTTTTATACGTACGGTTTAGATAGTTGGATTTTTGATGCACCCTATGCGACTGAATTATTGCATAAACATTTTCAGACACAAACATTAAAAGG
>CALPKD020000240.1 GCA_943324055.2 Chitinophaga pinensis | reverse complement strand
GAAGCACATACTACCCGTGCCATTGCAATGAACCGCTTAGGCGTAAAGAGCAATACCGGAGAAGGCGGAGAAGATCCAATCCGATTTACAAAAATGGAGAATGGGGATTCAATGCGCAGCGCTATTAAACAAGTAGCGAGTGCTCGTTTTGGTGTGACTAGTTATTATTTAACGGAAGCCGACGAGATTCAAATTAAAATGGCACAAGGTGCGAAGCCTGGCGAGGGGGGACAATTACCAGGAGATAAAGTCGACGAATGGATTGGTAAAACAAGACACTCCACTCCAGGGGTTGGATTGATTTCACCACCACCGCATCACGATATTTATTCGATTGAGGATTTATCTCAATTAATATTTGATTTAAAAAATGCAAACCGTGCAGCACGTATCAATGTTAAGTTGGTATCTAAGGCAGGAGTAGGCACAATTGCTGCAGGGGTGACCAAAGCAAAAGCAGACGTGGTATTAATCGCAGGATTT
Source organism: Chitinophaga pinensis (assembly GCA_943324055.2). Classification (GTDB taxonomy): domain Bacteria; phylum Bacteroidota; class Bacteroidia; order Chitinophagales; family Chitinophagaceae; genus Sediminibacterium; species Sediminibacterium pinensis_F. The sequence goes on along the minus strand of CALPKD020000240.1, from coordinate 2,866 downwards.
GATGGAGGCACAGGCGCATCTCCTTTAAGTTCTATAAAACATACAGGACTCCCATGGGAATTAGGCTTAGCTGAAACACATCAAACCTTGGTAAAAAATAAATTAAGAAGTCGTGTTGTTGTTCAGGCAGATGGTCAAATGAAAACAGGACGTGATATTGCCATTGCTACTTTATTAGGCGCCGAAGAATGGGGTGTTGCAACTGCTGCATTAATTGTAGAGGGTTGTATTATGATGCGCAAGTGTCATATGAATACTTGCCCAGTAGGTGTTGCCACACAGGATCCTGAATTACGCAAACGCTTTAAAGGAGATCCTGATCATGTAGTGCGCTTTTTTGAATACATCACAGAAGAGCTTCGTGAAATCATGGCTGAATTAGGATATAAAACCATCAACGAAATGGTGGGTCAAGTGGATGCATTACGCATGCGCGATAATATCACCCATTGGAAATATAAAAATTTAGATTTAAGTGCCATTCTTTACAAGGAACCTGCAGACGAAACAGTTGGGTTATATTGTACCGAAACACAGGACCATGGATTGTCCAATGTACTGGATTGGAAATTACTCGAAGCGGCAAAACCTGCAATTGAAAAGCAACAAAAAATAAGCGCTGCATTTGATATTAGAAATACAGACCGAACAGTGGGTACAATTGTTTCGAATGAAATCACAAAAATATATAAGGCCGAAGGTTTACCAGAAGATACTTTACATTTTAAATTTACAGGAACTGCTGGACAAAGTTTTGGCGCATTCAATACAAAGGGCGTTACACTAGAATTAGAAGGGGATGCAAATGACTATTTTGGAAAAGGACTAAGTGGTGCACAATTAATTGTGTATCCGGACAAAAAAGCAACATTCGTTGCGGAGCATAATATCTTAATTGGCAACGTTGCGTTTTACGGAGCAACGAGCGGCAATGCGTATATAAGAGGGAAAGCAGGAGAACGTTTCGCTGTTCGAAACTCCGGAGCCAATGTGATTGTAGAAGGCATTGGAGACCATGGTTGTGAATACATGACTGGTGGTATAGCAATCATTCTTGGACCTACAGGTCGCAATTTTGGAGCAGGAATGAGTGGCGGTATCGCTTACGTTTATAATCCACAACAGGATTTTGATAGTTTATGTAATAAGGAGATGGTTGACTTTGATCCTTTAGACCCAGACGACATAACCCTATTAAAAAATAGCATGCAGTTGCACTTTGATAAAACAGGAAGTACTGTAGCAAAATTTATTTTAAGTGACCTAGACAACCAATTAAAATATTTTATTAAAGTATTTCCAAGAGACTATAAAAGAGCATTGCAACAAAGAAAAGCGAAAGTAACCCTAAAATAATTGACTCCTCCTTTTGAATAAAAACATATGGGAAAACCAACCGGATTTAAAGAATTTAATAGAGCACTTCCTTCTAAATTACCAGTAGAAGAAAGAACAAAGAATTATAAAGAGTTTGTCTCTTTATTACCTGACGAAAAGCTAAATGAGCAATCGGCACGATGCATGAACTGTGGCGTTCCCTTTTGTCATAGCGGCTGTCCTTTGGGTAATATCATTCCTGAATTTAATGACGCCGTGTACCATAAGGAATGGAAAGAGGCTTATGAGATTTTAATTTCAACCAATAATTTCCCTGAGTTTACAGGAAGGATTTGTCCTGCACCTTGCGAAAGCGCATGCGTGTTAGGAATCAACCAACCAGCAGTAACGATCGAAGAAATTGAAAAACATATTATCGAAATTGCATTTGACAAAGGTTTTGTTAAGCCCCGTAAACCAAATATTCAAACTGGAAAGAAAGTAGCCGTGATTGGCTCAGGGCCTGCTGGATTAGCTGCAGCTGCTCAATTGAATTATGCAGGACATGAAGTGACTGTATTTGAGCGTGACTCAAAACCAGGAGGATTATTGCGTTTTGGGATACCCGATTTTAAATTAGAAAAAACGGTAGTAGAACGTCGAATTGCAGTACTTGAAGCAGAAGGAGTTCAATTTATTTGCAATGCAAATGTGGGAGTAAACATTAGAGTAAATGACATCATGAGAGACCATCATGCTATTATATTAGCTGGAGGTTCAACCATTCCAAGAGACTTGCCCATACCAGGACGTGAATTAAAAGGAGTTCATTTTGCGATGGACTTATTAAAACAACAAAACAAAAGAGTAAGTAATTTAACCATTGAGGAAGCCGAATTAAAAGCAACCGGTAAAAATGTAGTAGTGATTGGTGGAGGAGATACTGGAAGCGATTGTGTAGGTACTTCAAACAGACAAGGTGCAAAATTAGTAACTCAATTTGAATTGATGCCAAAACCTCCTGAAACAAGGGCTGCTTATATGCCATGGCCAACCTATCCCATGCTATTAAAAACAACTACTTCCCACGAAGAGGGTGCAGAAAGAATTTGGGGTGTTGCTACCAAAGCATTTATTGGAGACGACTTTGGCAACTTAAAAGCACTACAAATTGTAGATTTGGAATGGACGAGTGCCACAGATGGCAGACCGGCTAAGTTTACAGAAAAAGAAGGTAGCATAAGAGAAATACCTTGTCAATTGGCTTTATTGGCGATGGGATTCTTACATGCACAACCTACCGGTTTACTGGAAGAACTTGGCATTGAACTAGATGATAGAGGCAATGTAAAAGCAACTGAGCAGGCATTTCAAACCAATATTGCCAAAGTATTTACTGCTGGCGACATGCGCCGCGGTCAATCCTTAGTGGTATGGGCCATCAGTGAAGGACGTGAATGCGCACGCAAAGTAGACATATTTTTAACTGGGTCTTCTCTTTTAGAGTCAAAAGACGCAAGCTTATTTTTTCAAAATATATAGTTTTAAT
>CALPKD020000239.1 GCA_943324055.2 Chitinophaga pinensis | reverse complement strand
CTTATAAAAAAGCAATTAAAGACAAATACCGTTTCTTCTCTTACGGAGACGCGTTATTATTTATTTAATGATTAATATCTATTTGAAAGGCCTCGATTTATCGGGGCCTTTTTTTATTTCATACCCATCGCTCTCAGCAGTGAATGACGCTAAAAATTACTCCGTTCATCTAAAATTGTGAAATCGCTTTGCTCAAACATGCACAATTTTTTAACGATGAACTTAAGTGATTTTCTTAACGCTATTCACAAATGTTCGCGATTTGGATATAAAATACAAAAGGCTAGCTACTCCTTAGAATAACTAACCTTAAGTTAGAACTGAATACTAATCCGAGACAAGCTTTCGAGCATTGCGCAGGGTGAGACGAGGATTAGGTATTCAGTTCGAATTATAAATTGAAAAGTCCTTTATTCACCAACTGTAAAGTCTTAACCTTATAAGTGCTTGGAATTAACAAACTAATATTGTGCGGGCTTCCACCATAACTTACCATTGTTACAGGTATTTCATCAATAGCATCAAATAATTTTTTCAAGATAGCGTCTGTTTTAGCAATCTCATTCCCTACTATCGAAACAATAGTTTGGTCTTTTTCAACTTCGACCGAAGCAATATTACTTAGCTCTTCCATAATTTCTGCTAAGTGATCATCGTTATCTATAGTAACAGAAACAGCAACCTCCGAAGTCGTAATCATGTCAATTGGAGTCTTGTACTTTTCAAACACTTCAAAAATCTTTCTCAAGAATCCATAAGCCAATAACATTCTACTACTCTTAATTTTAACTGCAATAATTCCATCTTTTGCAGCAACCGCTTTTACTCCAACACTACCCGCTTCTTTTTTTATTACGGTACCCGCAGCAGTTGGCTGCATCGTGTTTAATAATTTAACTGGAATATTTTCCTGTTGCGCTGGCCAGATACAAGTAGGATGTAAAATTTTTGCTCCAAAATAGGCTAACTCAGCAGCCTCGTCAAAACTCAATTGCTCTATCGCAACTGTTTTCTCCACCACTCTTGGATCATTATTGTGCATCCCGTCAATGTCTGTCCAAATTTCACAAACAGTTGCTTTAATGGCAGCTGCGATTAAGGAAGCAGTATAATCACTTCCTCCTCTTTTTAAATTATCCACTTCTCCTTTTGCATTTCGGCAAATATATCCTTGTGTTACAAATAATTTTTTAGTTGGATGTTGCACTAGCACCCCTTGTATTTTTTCCTGTATCAATGCCAAGTCTGGTTCCTCATTGGCATCCAATCTCATAAAATCCAACGCAGGAATTAAAGCGTGTTCAATATTCTCTTGCTCTAAATACAACGAAAATAATTTAGTGCTCATTAATTCTCCTTGTGCTAAAATATCTTTATTCAAAGCATCGCTTAAGGAGATGCGTTGTGTAATTCTCAAAAATTCAAAATGTTCTTCAATAATATTATTTGCTTTTTCGCGCAAGGTATCTGACTTCAATAAATCCAAGATAAATTGACGATAATGTTTTTCTAAAGCTTCTGTTTTTTCAGTAGCGCCTTGTTTATTCGCTGCTGCCAAACAATTACTAATTTCTACCAATGTATTTGTAGTACCACTTAATGCGCTCAACACCACGATGGTTGGTTCCCCGTCACGTGTAATTAATTGAGACACTTGATGCATACGCTCTGGCTTCCCAACACTTGTACCACCAAACTTCATTACTCTCATGCTAATCATTTTTAGAGGGCAAATATAAATAGGAAATCGCAAACGCATGTTAGTCTATTGCTAAAACGCGATACTCAATTTGGTTGCCAATTCGCTTAAGTCCTTCACCACTTCTGCAACCAATGGAATCCCGTTTTTCATACGTGCTCCTTCCATGGACCTTTCAATATCCCCTGCCACATACACTTGTGTTTGCCCTTCGATTGGCTGTGCAGTTCTAAATCGATTTAGCCATTGATCCATATTATTTTTAAAATCCGCAGCAGGCCTAAAAGCATCAATACGCATTGCCCCTAAAAAATGTCCTAACCCTTCACCAGGCATATTTTCGGGCATTGGAACATACGCAGGGAATGGTGGCGCCCAAGGACCAAAGCTCGCTCCACTTAATACCCCCGAAAAAATATCTACTATGGATCCTAATGCATATCCTTTATGACTTCCTTGCTCCTTCTCTGAACCCAATGGCAATAATGCACCACCTTTTTTCAATATTGCTGCATCGGTTGTAGCATGTCCTGCAGCATCCTGTGCCCATCCTTTTGGAATAGGTTCATTTTTACGTTGTGCAATTTCAAGTTTTCCATTTGCTGCAGTAGTAGTTGCAAAATCAGCAACAAAGGGCGCTTCCTTTCCTGCAGGCACTGCCACTGCAATAGGATTTGTGCCTAATAATTTCTCAGCAGAATAAGTGGGCGCTACTAATGCACTCGCATTGGTCATCGCCATGCCAATCATGTCCTGTGACAAAGCCATCATGGCATGATACCCTGCTATACCAAAATGATTGCTATTTTTTACACTTACCCAACCCGTGCCTACTTGTTTTGCTTTGTCTATTGCAATTTGCATTGCTCTTGGTGCAACTACTAAACCTAATCCTTTATCACCATCCACCACCGCGGTACTGGGTGTTTCGTGCACAATATGAATATTAGGTGTTGGATTAATCCTTCCTACTTCCCATAATCTTACATAACCTACTAACCTAGCTATCCCATGAGAATCTATCCCTCTTAAATCAGCGGACAATAAAACACTGGTCGCTAAAGTAGCATCCTCGTTTGAGCATCCCATGCTTTTAAAAACATTCAATGCAAATTGATATAATTGTTGGTAGGTATAAATGGTGTCGTTCATAGGTATTGAATAATGGCAAATTTACAAATAAAAAAAGGTGCACCGAGGTACACCTTATGAAAATATATTTTCTTTTAATAGATTCAACTAGAATGGTAAATCATCCACTGGCGAATCGTCTCCAACTGATGATGTACTTGGCGCATACGAAGCCCCTGCACTTTGATCCGGCGCGGTTGTTCCACCTGGCTTAGCACCTAATAATTGAACCGATGTGATACGCAAAGTTAGCGACGCACCGTTACGGCCATCTGCTGTTGTGTAAGATCTAACATCAGGCGTTCCTTCAACGTACACTTGCGTACCCTTCTTTAAATAAGGAGCTACCGCAACACGGTCCGTCCAGTAAGAACAATCTACCCAAGTAGTTCTGTCTTTTTGATTTCCTTGAGCGTCCTTAAAACGTTCTGTGTGTGCAACGTTAAAATTGATTACGGATTTTCCGTTTACGTTGTTTACTAAGGCGTCTTTGCCTAAATTTCCGATTACTTGTAACTTGATCAT
>CALPKD020000238.1 GCA_943324055.2 Chitinophaga pinensis | reverse complement strand
TCAACAGGTGTGTGATTTTGCGTATGATTTACTGTTGCAGTAACTTCTGAAACAATACTTGAATCAACATTTGGGGAAGGTGTATAATTTTTGTTCGTTTCAGGATTATAATCATCCCCTTCACCATCATGATTAAAAGCATCAAAATCAAAATCAGGCATTAATTCTGTTTTAACATAATCTAATGCCTCTGTAATCGCTTTTAAAAACTTGTTGAAATCTTCCTTATACAAGAAAATTTTATGTCGATCGTATCCATTGTTATCAAAACGTTTGCGACTTTCTGTGATCGTTAAAAAATAATCATTGGCACGTGTGGCTCTTACATCAAAAAAATAAGTGCGTCTTTTTCCTGCACGAATTCTAGTGCTATAAACACTTTCAATCTTACGATCGCTCTGCTCATTATTCTCAAAATTCTGTGTATCCATTTTATTTTAGATTAGTAACTAAAAATATAAAATGTTATTGAATATTAAAAATTTTAAACGGAATCGCTAGAAAATGGGGAAAACCAGGTTGATAAGCTTAAACAGTAGCCTCCTGCGTTTGTTGTGTCCTATATAATTCGGCATATAAGCCGTTTTTGGCTAACAAACTCTCGTGTGTTCCCATTTCAGCTATTTTGCCATCCTCTAGGTAAATAATCTTGTCAAAATGGAAAGTATAGAAAATTCTATGGGTAATGAACAAAGCCGTCTTATCCTGAATATAGGTACTTAGATTTCTCAGAATCGTTTGTTCTGTTAAGGCATCCACTGCACTTAAACAATCATCAAAAATGTAAATAGATGGCTTTTTAATAATCGCCCTAGCAATTGCAACTCTTTGTTTCTGGCCACCACTCAAAGTAGTTCCACGTTCCCCCACCATGGTCCCAAACTGATTGGCTAAACTATTTATTTCGTTTAAAACATGCGCTGTTTGCGTTGCAGTGATTAAATCATTGTTCACCTCCTCCGCAGTTTGATTCAACCCAAATTCAATATTGTTTTTAATAGAATCGCTGAATAAAAAAACATCCTGTTGTACGTAACCAATTTGTTTACGTAAATATTGAACATCTAACGTATTTAAATCATTCCCGTCAATGGTGATGCTTCCATTGTTCACGTCGTACATTCTAGCAATTAATTGGCCAATGGTTGTTTTACCAGATCCTGTTCTTCCAAGAATTAAAACCTTTTCACCTGCATGAATTGTTACATTAAAATCGGATAGTGCGTTAATACCAGAATGCGGATAAGTAAAATTGACCTCATTAAATTGAATGTCACCCTTAATAGCGTCAGTGGGTGTAGCGTGTTGATTTGTAATCTTAGGTTGTATAGATAAAAATTCATTGATTCTTTTTTGAGATGCTGCAGCACGTTGAATCATACTTGCGGTCCAACCAATAGCACTGACTGGAAACGTAAGCATATTAATATAAATAACAAACTCAATAATAAGACCCACTCTACTTGGATCATGCAATGCTTCCAACCCACCTAAATAAATAGTAAGCAAGGTACTTAGCCCAATCATGAATGACATGGTGGGTGTATAAAAAGCTTCCACCTTTGCAAGACTCACTGCATTTTTTCGGTACAATTCACTATTCTTTTTAAAAAATCCTAGCATGGCTTTTTCCTGCACAAAGGATTTTATCACTCTGATGCCAGAATAGGATTCCTGCGCATTAGTTGTTAAATCAGAAAGTTGTCCTTGTATTTGCTCACTTTTTTTATTAATAATACTGTTTACAAAATAGATCGTTAATGCCAATATTGGTAAAGGAGCCAACACTAATAAACTCAAGCGAACATCTTTACTAAACATATTATACAAACAAAATCCAATCAAGGATATAAGGTTAATCAAATACATTAACGAAGGTCCAGTGTACATACGCACCCTACTCACGTCTTCGGTAATCCGGTTCATTAAATCGCCCGTACTATGCGTCTTATAAAATTCTGTATCCAGTTTCTGGTAATGAGCATATATCTGGTTTTTTTGGTCAAATTCAATGTGACGACTCATCACAATGATTGTTTGACGCATAAAAAACATAAATACACTCCTGATTATGGCTAAAAAGAGGATGGTAATACTACAAAAGGTAATAAGCCATCCAAAGCTAAAAGTGAACCGATTACTTAAATGAGAGATAAAATAAACGATCAAATCCCCTTGATTTGCAGTTACAGGCTTCCCCCCAGGTAGTTTAGCTTGAACTAAACTTACCACGTAACCAGTGATTTGGGGTGATAAAACAGCTAAATAGTTGGTCGCAATAACCAATAAGATGCCTGTAAAAAACCTAAACCTATATTTCCAAAAAAACACATTGAGTGCCGATAGTTCTTTCACTTATTCCCTTTTTGTAAAGATACATGGTAGTCAATTAATTAGACATAAACTTTAATAGGATAAATACCAATTTTTTTTGCATAATTGACTTTCCCTTCCTACATTTGCCGCGGAGAGTTGGCAGAGCGGTCGATTGCGGCAGTCTTGAAAACTGTTGACTGTAACAGGTCCTGGGGTTCGAATCCCTAACTCTCCGCAGAATAAAGTAAAAAGGGCCTAAAAAGGCCCTTTTTTAATGCCCAAAATGCCACGAAGTGGCAACTGGCCTCGAAAAATGACAGCATGAAGCTCGCTTCGATGCGGGCATTTTGAAAAGGACAGTAAATGGCGAAGCCTTTGGGGTTTTGGGCATTAAAAAAGAAAAAGCCAATTCCCCCCTTATTTACTCATTCTCGCCCCCAAAAAAAGGGAAGCCGGAGCAAAGCGACGGCAATCCCTTTTATTACGTATTTACCGAAAGGAATAGATTTAACTAAGTGGTTATGTTTAAATAAAACATGCCAACAATACTATTTATATATGGATGGAAACTATATTTTTACTCAAATGAGTCGAAAGAACCAATTTACATACATCCTGGTTTAATCATTTTTTAAATACTAAAAATGGAGAAGTTGAATAAAATACAATCAATAAGCTTCCTAGATGAAGAAATGATCATTGAGATAAATGACTTAAAATATAATATTGCCCTAGCCCAAGTGTCAAAAAAACTACTTCATGCAACAGCCGAAGAAAGAAAAAAATACGAAATTTCGCCAGCAAATTATGGGATTCACTGGACTTTAATTGATGAAGATCTATCTATAAATGAGCTATTGAAAATGTAGATTAAGTAGATCATACTCACTACCACCTAGTAGGTTCAGGCCTATAAATAGCCCCGGTTGAAAAATCAACAATCAATCCTACCCCAGCCATAAAAAAAATATCACAAACAAATGGAGCAACTCGTATTTCACGACGTGGCCCACCAGGACGAGGTTTATTTATTTGATAAGTATTTACCTG
>CALPKD020000237.1 GCA_943324055.2 Chitinophaga pinensis | reverse complement strand
GACACCATGAGCATAAAATTGTTTGGAGCAATTGCAAATGGATCAACTGTTAATACCCAATCCATCAACAATGCAATCAATAAAATGAATGCAAAGGGCGGAGGCGTAGTGATGATTCCTGCAGGCGAATGGTTAACAGGCCCCATCGTTTTAAAATCAAATGTAAATTTATATTTAGCAAAAGGCGCTTTGCTTGTGTTTACGCCGGACTTTTCCCAATATCCATTAGTCGTTTCTTCATTCGAGGGGGTGGAAGCCGCAAGATGTCAATCTCCAATCACAGCAGAAGGCCAAGAAAACATTGCAATTACAGGCGCTGGAATTATAAACGGAAACGGAATTTATTGGCGTCCAATTAAGAAAGATAAATTAACTGAATCTGAGTGGAAGAACCATTTGCAAAATTACGGAGGTGCATTAACGGAAGATAAAAAAATGTGGTATCCTTCCAAGGCAGCTGTAGAAGCTTCAAAGTCAAAGGATATTGGTAAGTTAATTGAAGGGAAAAAATTAGCAGATTACGAAAGTATAAAAGATTTCTTACGTCCAAATATGGTAAGGATTAATAATTGCAAGCGCGTATTAATTGAAGGAGTAACACTCGAAAATTCGCCAGCATGGACAACGCATATTGTGATGAGCTCGCAAATAGTGGTGCGCGGTTTAAAAGTAAAAAATCCATGGTGGGGTACCAATACGGATGCGATTGATTTAGAGAGTTGTACCAATGCATTATTGGAGGATTGTATTTTTGATACGGGTGATGATGGCATTACCATTAAAAGTGGAAGAGACGAGGATGGTCGAAAAAGAGGGGTGCCTACTCAAAATGTAATTGTTAAAAATTGTACTGTTTACCGTTCACATGGCGGCTTTGTAGTGGGAAGTGAAATGAGCGGTGGCGTCAAAAATATTTATGTAAGTGATTGTACATTTATAGGTTCGGATATTGGACTTAGGTTTAAAACTGTTAGGGGTCGCGGGGGTATGGTGGAGAATATATACGTACACAATGTAAACATGAAGGACATTGTAAGTGAGGCAATCCTTTTTGATATGTACTATGCTGCAGTAGATCCTGTAAGATTAGTTGGGGAAGCAGCAATTAATCCTGTCATTGAAAAATTTCCTGTGACAGAAGCGACTCCGCAATTTCAAAATTTTTACTTTGATCAAATCGTTTGTAATGGTGCACGCAAAGCCGTATTCGTAAGAGGCTTGCCGGAGATGCCTATAAAAAATGTAAAGCTCAGTAATTTATTTATCACTGCAAATGAGGGGGTAACGATACAAGAAGCTGCTGGTGTTTCAATAACAAGTTCAACGATTCTAACTAATTCACTCGGGCCAGTTGTAAGTATTTCAAATAGCTCGAATATTGACGTGGATACCATTGCTTTAAAAAAATTAAATCCAACTATTACCACACTTTCTCAAAAAATGGCGGCAACTGCAATGCAGGCATGGCCAGATTCTTTTGCTGTAAAGCCAGGTGGCAAAGCGCGCTGGAGTTATGATCAGGGGGTAATACTAAGAGGGATAGATGGATTATGGAAACTAACTGGAGATGCAAGTTATTTTAACTACATCCAACATAGCATGGATTATTATGTAAGGGAGGACGGAACCATTTACGATTACAAACCGGACGAGTATAATATTGACCATTTAAATAATGGAAAATTATTGTTGCTTTTATACCAAGTAACAGGAAAGGAAAAATACAGGAAAGCGATTGTGCTTTTACATAGTCAATTAATAAGTCATCCACGTAACACGTTAGGAGGCTTTTGGCATAAAAAAATATATCCTAACCAAATGTGGTTAGATGGATTGTACATGGGAGCTGCATTTTATGCACAATATGCTTCAGTGATGCATGACACTGCTGCATTTTCGGACATTACCAATCAGTTTGTGTTAGCCGAAAAATACACACGTGATGCTACAACTGGTTTGTTGTATCATGCATGGGACCAAAGCAAACAACAAAAATGGTCAGATTCCATCACCGGAAAATCTCCTCATGTTTGGGGTAGAGCCATGGGTTGGTATGGAGTAGCATTGGTGGACGCATTGGAGTATTTTCCAAAAGGGCATCCAGGTCGCGATTCCTTAATTCAAATATTACAACGCTATGTAACTGCTATAGTAAAAGTGCAGGATTCAAAATCTGGTGTATGGTTGGATTTATTAGACGTGCCTAGTGTTGCGAATAATTACAAAGAAGCATCTGCATCAAGTATGTTTGTGACTGTTTTATTTAAAGCGGTACGCAATGGATATATTGATGAAAAATATTTAGTTGCTGCTAAAAAGGGATATGCCGGGATCGTTGCAAATTTTATTAAAACCGAAAATGGCCAAACCAATTTACATGGTACAGTAAGCGTATCTGGCCTAGGTGGGAATCCTTACAGAGACGGAACTGTACAATACTATTTAAACGAGCCAGTGGTAGTAAATGACCCTAAAGGAGTAGGTGCATTTATTCAGGCGAGTGTAGAATCTGAAATGGCAGCGTTGCCTAAGACAGGCGCACATAAAAAAGTGATTTTAGATGCCTTCTATAATAACGAAATTAAAAAAGATGCTTTAGGGCATGATACACGTTGGCATTATGATTGGGAGGACCAATCTAATGGGGGGTTCAATTTTTTTGGAAATGTTTTTGCTCAACAAGGTGCGCAATTACAAGTGTTAGATAAAGCACCAACTGCGCTTGCATTAGGGAATAAGTCGGTGTATGTAATTGTGGATCCGGACCATGTTAGGGACAATCCAACACCTAACTATATGAATGCAGCACAGGCGGATGTAATTTCAAATTGGGTAAAAGAAGGAGGTGTGTTATTGCTAATGGCAAATGACAGTTTTAATTGCGACCTTACGCATTTTAATATTTTGGCTCAAAAGTTCGGTATTACTTTCACCGATCAATCAGTGAATATGGTAAAAGGAATGGCTCTTGAAACAGGCGCAGTGATGCCAGTGCCAGGTAATTCAATCTTCAAGCCTAGCTTAAGGATGTATTTGAAAGAAGTGAGCGCGCTGCAACTAAAAGCGCCAGCAGTATCAGTAGCAACGAATGGCAAGGAGGATATTATTGCCATCGCACCTTATGGTAAAGGATGGGTCATGGCTGTAGGGGATCCATGGGTATATAATGAATATGCGGATGGGAGAAAGCTACCAGCTAGTTTTGAGAATTTTGAAGCAGCAAAAAATATAGCTACTTGGTTGCTATCTAAAGTGAAATAATGAAAAAGGCAACCTTATTGTTTATTGGAATAGTAATGATGTTTGTAAGTAATCGTTTACATGCAGCAACTACTATTATTACAGTTGCTCAAAATGGAAAAGCCGATTTTTCGACTATACAGGCAGCTATTAAT
>CALPKD020000236.1 GCA_943324055.2 Chitinophaga pinensis | reverse complement strand
GATGCGGTGGTGGTGAAATCAATCCAACCCCTGGAGTGGAGTGTCTTGTTTTACCAATCCATTCGTCGACTTTATCTCCTGGTAATTGTCCACCCTCGCCAGGCTTCGCACCTTGAGCCATTTTAATTTGAATCTCGTCGGCTTCTGTTAAATAATAACTAGTTACACCAAAACGAGCACTCGCCACTTGTTTAATGGAGCTACGCATCGAATCCCCATTTTCCATTTTTGTAAATCGGATTGGATCTTCTCCACCTTCACCGGTGTTGCTCTTTCCGCCTAAGCGGTTCATTGCAATGGCTAAGGTAGTATGTGCCTCCCAAGATATTGATCCAAAGGACATAGCACCGGTTGCAAAGCGTTTATAAATTCCTGAAGCTGGTTCTACTTCGTCAATGGAAATAGAAGGGCGCACTGGTTTAAAATCAAATAAGCTTCGAAGCGTGCACGCTTTTTCGGTTTGGTCATTCACCAATTTCGAATATTTTTTAAAACTTGCATAGTCTCCTGTGCTAGTAGCATGTTGCAATAAGTGAATGGTCTGTGGATTGAATAAATGAAATTCACCACGACGTTTCCACTGGTAAACTCCACCAACAATTAAGCGATCTACTGGGGATGATTTTTTTGCAAATGCTAAATCGTGTTTTGCTAAAATTTCCTTTGCAATCTCGTCTAATCCCATTCCATCAATTCTTGAAGTAGCGCCTGTAAAATGTCGGTTCACCACTTCCTTGTTAATGCCAATGATTTCAAATATTTGAGCACCTTGATAAGATTGCAAAGTGGAAATTCCCATTTTTGAGAATACCTTATACAATCCTTCATTTACTGCTTTGATATAATTTTTCTTAAGCTTATCAATTTCGTAATCCGTTTTGATTAAGTTGTTCAACTTCATGTCTCGGATAGACGATAATGCTAAATATGGGTTGATTGCGGTTGCTCCAAATCCAATTAAACATGCATAATGGTGTACTTCCCAAACATCTCCTGCTTCAACAATGATACCCACTTTACCTCTTAATCCTTTTCGAATTAGATGATGGTGTACAGTGGAGCATGCTAAAAGGGAAGGGATGGCAGCATGCTCAGAATCGATGGATCGATCCGTTAAAACAATTACTTCAAATCCGTCTTCTACTGCATCTACCGCATAACGGCATAACCTGTCTAATCCTCTTTTTAAAGAACCTTCTTTTCCATCCGCTCTAAAATAACATTGTAATGTTTTTGCTTGGAAAACACCCGTATCGATACTTCTAATTTTTTCTAATTCATGGTTGCCTAAAATAGGATGATTTAATGCCACGCAATGACATGCCATCGGGTCTTCTGCTAATAAGTTTCCTTGACTTCCCACAAATGTTGCTAAGGACATTACCATACGCTCTCTGATTGGATCTATTGGCGGGTTGGTTACTTGTGCAAACAATTGTTTAAAATAGCTTGTGATATGTTGAGGTTGGTCACTCAAAATAGCCAATGGAGTATCAGTACCCATTGAACCAATAGGTTCTTTGCCATCCAATGCCATTGGAGTAATGATTTGTTCTAAATCTTCTTTACTGTATCCAAATGCTTTTTGGTATCTGAATATTTGATCGTGTTCTAAATGTGTAAACTGGATCCTTGGTGCTGATAATTCTTCTAATCGGATTTTATATTTATTTAACCAATCACCATAAGGCTGTTGGCTACAGATTTTTTGTTTTAATTCATCATCACTAATGATTCTGCCTGCTTCCATATCTACCACAAACATTTTACCAGGTTGTAATCGACCTTTTTCAATAATGGTAGATGGGTCAATAGGAAGTGCTCCTGTTTCTGACGCCATGATGACCCTATCGTCATTGGTAACACAATAGCGGGAAGGGCGTAAGCCGTTGCGATCTAATGTAGCGCCAATCATTTTTCCATTTGTGAATGAGATAGAAGCTGGACCATCCCAAGGTTCCATCATGGATGCATGGTATTCGTAGAACGCTTTTTTTACAGGGTCCATTAATTCATTGCCATCCCAAGCCTCTGGAATTAACATCATCATTACATGTGGTAATGAACGGCCTGACAAAGTCAATAATTCAATCACATTGTCCAAACAGGCCGAATCAGATTGTCCAGATGTTACAATCGGTAAAATCATATCTAATTCTTCCTTCGAAAAATAAGGAGATAGCAAGCTGTTTTCGTTTGAACGTAACCAGTTTAAATTTCCTTGTAATGTATTGATCTCTCCATTGTGTGCAATGTACCGGAAGGGTTGTGCCAATTTCCATGAAGGGAAAGTATTGGTCGCAAAACGAGAATGTACTAATCCAAATGCAGACACCACTCGTTTGTCACTTAGGTCAGTGAAATATTCCCTTACCTGATGACTTGTTAATTGCCCTTTATATACAATTACATTTTGTGAAAGGGAGGCCATATAAAAACCAATGGCTTCCTTTTTAATGCTATTGTTGATTGTATGGGATGCGTAATTTTTAAGAATAAATAATTTACGTTCAAAATCTTCAGGATCAGAAATATGATCAGGTTTTTTCACAAACACTTGTTGCATAATTGGCTCTACAGAAAGTGCAGTGGGTCCAATGGTAGTTCTATCCACTGGTACAGTTCTATACCCAATAATTTCGATGCCTAATTTTTCTGCAGCACGTTCAAATATTTCTTTACATTCATCAATGATTCCTTTTTCAGTAGGGAAAAATATAAATCCTACACCGTATTCGCTATAGTTGGGCAAATGAATCCCTTGTTGGAGTAATTCATTGAAAAAAAACTCATGCGGGATTTGAATCATGATGCCTGCGCCGTCTCCTGTATTGCTTTCGCTACCGCTTGCTCCACGGTGTTCCATGTTCTCTAAAATGGTTAAAGCATCTCCCACATTTTGATGAGATTTAATTCCCTTTATATGGGTAACAAATCCAATACCACAGGCGTCGTGTTCAAATTCTGGATTGTATAACCCTAGTTGCTTATTTTGTGTCATTTCCTTACGATTCATTAAAAAATGCAATCAGATAGATCGATTTGTGGAAATTTACGAAATAATTAGCGCTTTTGAAAGAGGATCTTTAAGGAATTTACGCAGGATTCGAAAATATCTAATAAATCAATATTAATATTAGATTTTTTCAAATAACGAACGTTCGCATTTGGCCTTTATTGCAAGCTGATTAAATCCAGTCGATTCTTAAGTTTGAATCAAATGGGTGGGTGCTAAATGGATGGTCTTTTGGAAAAATACCAAATAGGGAACTTCCAGACCCACTCATGCTGGCATAGATGGCACCTTGTTCGTATAAAAACAACTTTATATTTTCGAGCATCGGATGTGCTAAAAAAATAGGCGCTTCAAAATCATTTACTAATTCATGCTTCCAAGTTT
>CALPKD020000235.1 GCA_943324055.2 Chitinophaga pinensis | reverse complement strand
ATATGGGAAAATGGGTTTTTGACAAGGGGTTTAGTAATGGAATGACGCCACAAGCAAAGGAAACTATTGAGGCTTTGGGTATCCTTTTTAAAGGGCCGATGGAAACCCCAAAGGGCAAGGGCGTGAAAAGTGTGAATGTGACTGCTCGAAAAACTTGGAACACTTATGCGAACGACAGAAAATTTCAAACTTTAAGTGGGGTGGATACTGTTTTTAGTAAAGCAGGTATTCCTATCGATTTAACCATTGTCAGAGAGAATATTGAAGATACTTATGGTGGTATTGAACACATGCTTACACAAGACGTGGCATTAGGTCGTCGATTCATAACACGTCCGGGAAGTGAGCAAGTGATACGTTACGCATTTGAGATGGCTAAGAAAAAAGGAGCGAGAAGAATTACTTGTGGCCATAAGGCAAATATCATGAAATTGACGGATGGTTTGTTTTTAGAAGTGTTTAAAGAAGTGGCACTTGAATATCCTGAATTAAAGTCAGATGATATTATTGTTGATGATTTATGTATGAAATTAGTGAGCCGCCCCGATTTATTTGATGTGATTGTATTGACAAATTTACAAGGAGATATTGTGAGTGACTTATGTGCTGGCTTAGTTGGTGGACTTGGATTTGCGCCGTCTTCTAATATTGGCGATCATATTTCAATATTCGAAGCGGTTCATGGAACTGCACCAGATATTACTGGAAAAAATATTGCCAATCCAACTTCTCTTTTATTGAGTGGATTAAGTATGTTGCGTCATTTGGGTTTGATGGAACAAGCCATCAAAATCGAAAATGCATTATTATTTACACTTGAGTCAGGGGTGCATACAGGTGATTTTGGAGATAAATCAATTCCTTCTGTAAATACAACGGTGTTTGCGCAAGCAGTAATAGATAATTTTGGATCTGTACCTAAGCACAATCCTAAGCCATTGTTGCCCAATTTTTATGTAACTCCAACCGATTTTCAATTAAAAACAAATCCAATGTTGGTGAGTCATTTAAAGGATCAACATAAAATAGTAGGGGTAGATTTTTTTATTGAAAGTGCAGAACAGCCTCAGTTAATTGCGGACAAATGTATTACGCATACTTCTAATACTTTGAAATTGGTAACAATTACGAATCGTGGTACACAAGTTTGGCCTTCTGGTTCCGTTTTTACCAATTTAGTCAATCAATATTATTGTCGATTTGAAACGGTTAACGACGCAGCACTTAGTCAAGACGATGTGATTGATTTGTACCGTTCATTGGCCAAGGATTTCAAAATATGCTCATTAGAAATATTGAATATGTGGGCAGATAAGAAAGCTTACAGTTTGGCACAAGGACAATAGGGACGCACGAATTACGGAAATAGCCTTTATTTTGGCCTTTTTGCCATAAAAATTGTTTTTTCTCGTGGGAAAAAATACATTTTTAGCGTAATTTCACGACTTAATTACAAAATAGCCTTTTACCTATGGCAGAAGTTATATTAATGCCCCGTTTGAGCGATACAATGACTGAAGGTGTCATAGCTGCTTGGCATAAGAAAGTGGGAGATCCCGTGAAAAAAGGGGATTTATTAGCTGAAATTGAAACAGATAAGGCCACTATGGAACTGGAAAGTTACCAAAATGGTATTCTATTGCATATTGGTACTCCACGTGGTGGAAAGTTACAAGTGAACGATTTACTAGCAATTTTAGGAAACAAAGGTGAGGATGTAAGCGCACTTGTTGCGCAGCACACTGCTGGCGCTCCTGCGCCAATAGCAGAAGCTGCTCCTGTTGCTTCATCACCAGCTGCTACGACATTGGACGTTAGTGCAATGGAGGAAGTAGTGTTAATGCCAAGATTAAGTGATACGATGACGGAAGGAGTGATTGCTGGATGGAACAAAAAAGTGGGAGATATTGTAAAGAAGGGAGAAGTGTTAGCGGATATCGAAACTGATAAAGCGACCATGGAATTAGAATCTTATAAAGACGGAATATTATTATACCAAGGTGCTCAAGCAGGAGAGAAAATATTGGTGAACGATTTGTTGTGTATTATTGGACAACCAGGTTTGGATATTAATCCAATCGTTGCGGCACTAAAAGGGAATGCTAAGGCGCCAGCAGCAACTGCTGCTCCAGCTGCTATACCAGTGACTGCAACTGTTTCAGCTGCTACGCCAGTCGCACAACCAGCAGCTGCAGTAGTAAATGAAGGAAGAATTTTTGCTAGTCCTTTGGCGAAAAAAATCGCACAAGACAAAGGGATTGATTTAAAATATGTGAAAGGATCTGGGGAGCATGGAAGAATTACGAGAACTGATTTAGAAAATTATACACCAAGTGTAGTAACGACAAGTGCCCCTGCTGTAGCATCATTTGTCCCAGCTGGACAGGTTAGTTTTGTAGACACTCCGGTTTCTCAAATGCGTAAAACAATTGCTAGAAGGTTAAGCGAAAGTTTGTTTACAGCGCCACATTTTTACTTGACAATGAAAATAAACATGGACGCTGCAATCACTGCACGTGCTATGGTGAATGAAACAGCGCCTGTAAAAATCAGCTTCAATGACTTTATAGTAAAGGCAGTAGCCATTGCATTAAAGCAACACCCAAAAGTGAATAGCAGTTGGTTGGGAGACGTAATTCGCGAAAATCATCATGTAAATATTGGTATAGCCGTAGCAGTGGACGAAGGGTTATTGGTGCCTGTATTGCGTTTTGCGGATGGGTTGTCATTGAGTCAAATTAGCGTATCGGTCAAAGAATTTGCTAAAAAAGCGAAAGATAAAAAATTGCAACCATCCGATTGGGAGGGTAGTACATTTACGATTTCTAACTTAGGCATGTTTGGAATAGATCAATTCACAGCGATTATTAATCCTCCTGACGCATGTATTTTAGCGGTCGGTGGAATTGCGCAAGAGCCAATTGTAAAAAATGGACAAGTAGTTCCTGGGAATGTAATGAACGTTACATTAAGTTGTGATCACCGTGTGGTGGATGGCGCAACTGGATCTGCATTCTTGCAAACATTAAAGAGTTTATTAGAACAACCATTAAGAATGTTGATCTAATCATTGTAAAGCTATTTTTAAATAAATTTGGTTTACAGGATTTGTGATATAAAAAAAACCCAACGCATGCGTTGGGTTTTTTTTATATCAACTATTTAAACTAGTCTACCGGTGTATTGTCTGTAGCTGGCTCAGTGAAAAGTGATTGAGGTGTTGCAGGCGCTACAACTGGCGCTGGTACTGCAACTGCAACAGGTGTTGCTTTTTTAACAATTCTCTTTTTCTTAGGAGTTGCTTTTTTAACAACTACTACAACTGGTGCAGGAGCTGCTTTTTTAGCTGGTGCTTTTTTTGCTACCGCTTTTTTAGCGACAACTTTCTTTGCAGGAGCTGCTTTTTT
>CALPKD020000234.1 GCA_943324055.2 Chitinophaga pinensis | reverse complement strand
TATTCCTTTGCAATTGCTTGCACCACTTTTCTCCAAAGACTTGAAGTTTCTAAAACATTTGCTTTATCAACCAGTGTTAATTTTTTTCGTCTTTTTTGCGCATACTTAAATGCCAAGTGTGCAACGCGTTCAATTTCAGCAACCGAATAAGAACAACTATCTGTTGCAACTGTTCCATCGGCACTCAAAGTTTTTTCACCAAAATAAATGCCACCTGTTAATTCTCTAAATATTACAAAGTCAACGTTTTCTAACAACTTTGGTTTTAAAGGTGTTAGGTGTTGCAATGCCGGGTAAGTAGTTACGGGGCGTATGTTTGCAAACAATTGTAATTCCTTTCTCAACTTTAATAATCCTTGTTCTGGACGCACTTTTGCCGAAGGATCATTGTCATATTTTGGATCGCCAATGGCACCAAATAAAATTGCATCACTTGCTTTACAAATTGCAATAGTTTCATCCGGTAATGGATTTCCTGTTTCGTCAATCGCGATAGCACCCATCAATGCATGCTCATAAGTAAATACATGCTTATAATGTTTTGCAATGGCATCCAATACCTTCATTGATTGTTGCGTTACCTCTGGACCTATTCCATCTCCTAAGATCACTGCTATTTTCTTTTCCATGCCTAGTTATTTTTTAGTTTGTAAAACAAGGTTTAGTTGTTTTTTTGTTCGAACGCTGCTATTTCTTCTCTCATGCTTAATAAGTAATCAATATCATCGTATCCATTTAGCATACATGTTTTTTTGTACGCATTTATTTCGAAAGTCGCGGTCGCTCCTGTTTTATCGATGACAATGGTTTGCTTTTCTAGGTCCACTGTTAAGGTATCGTCTGCGTCTAGTGCAAATATTTGTTGCAAAAATGCATCTGTTACAGTCACTGGTAACACGCCATTGTTTAATGCATTGTTTTTGAAGATGTCTGCAAAAAAGCTTGACACCACTACCTTAAAGCCATAGTCCTGTATACTCCAAGCTGCATGCTCCCGTGAGGATCCGCATCCAAAGTTTTTTGCTGCTACTAATATTTCACCTGTGTATTGTTTTTGATTCAATACAAAATCCGCTTTGGGTTTTGTTTCATCATCGTTATCATATCTCCAATCGCGGAATAAGTTTTTACCAAAACCGTCCTTGGTTGTTGCCTTTAAAAAACGTGCAGGTATAATTTGATCCGTGTCTACGTTTTCGATACGTAGTGGAATAAACTTGCTTGTTATTTTTTGTAATGATTGCATTGGGTCTTTTATTTATACCTACTTGTTAGTAGTTACTTTTTAATTTCGTTTTGTGTTTTTTTATTGCTAGTTCAACATGGTTCTGATATCCGTAATCTTTCCAGTAAGTAGTGCAGCTGCAGCTGTTAACGGACTCGCTAACAATGTTCTTGCACCTGCCCCCTGACGTCCTTCAAAGTTTCGGTTACTCGTACTGATACAATATTCACCTGCTGGTATTTTATCATCGTTCATTCCTAAACAAGCGCTACATCCTGCTTGTCTTATTTCAACACCCGCTGCTTCAAATATTTTATCTAACCCTTCGGCTTTGATTTGTTTTGCTACTTCCTGTGATCCTGGTACTACCAATGTTTTTACATTTGGATCCTTTTGTTTTCCTTTTATGATACTTGCTACCAATCTAAAATCCTCGATTCTTGAATTGGTACATGATCCGATAAATACATATTGCACTGGCATACCTAACAATGCTTGTCCCGGTGTTAGCCCCATATACTTCATCGCTTTTTCGAAGTTTTGTTTTTCGGTTGGATCGCTGATGCTTTCTAGTGTTGGTACTTTTGACGTAATAGACAATCCCATTCCTGGATTGGTTCCATAAGTAATCATCGGTTGGATATCGGCTGCTTGTATATTGATTTCCATATCAAATTTTGCATCCGCATCTGTATACAAATTACTCCACTCCGCTACTTTTGCATCCCAGTCTGCTCCCTTTGGCGCAAACAACCTACCCTTGATATAATCGAAAGTGGTTTGGTCGGGCGCAATCATTCCGCCTCTTGCTCCCATCTCTATACTCATATTACAAATAGTCATTCGTGCTTCCATACTTAATGCGCGTATCGCCGATCCTGCATATTCTACAAAATAACCCGTTGCACCACTCGCTGATATTTTTGCGATGATGTATAAAATAATATCTTTTGACACCACCCCTTTGTGCAAGTCCCCTTCGATATTAATACGCATTGCTTTTGGTTTTGTTTGCATAATACATTGAGATGCAAATACCATTTCCACTTCACTCGTTCCAATTCCAAATGCAACCGATCCAAATGCACCGTGTGTTGAAGTGTGACTGTCTCCACAAACAATGGTCATACCTGGTTGTGTAAGGCCTAGTTCGGGTCCTATTACATGCACGATGCCTTGATATGGATGACCAAGTCCGTATAATTCAATATCATTTTTTTTACAATTGTCTATCAACGTATCTACCTGAAAACGAGATAACGCATCCGCGATTGGAAGCTCTTGATGCAAGGTGGGTACATTGTGATCCGCTGTCGCAACGATTTGATTGGGGCGAAATAATTTTGCGCCTCTTTTTTCTAATCCACTAAATGCTTGTGGACTCGTTACCTCGTGTATGAAATGCTTGTCGATATATAATACCGATGGACCATCTTCAATTTTTTTCACCACATGCTTGTCCCAAATCTTATCAAATATTGTTTGTCCCATTGTTCAAATTATTTTGAATAGTTGTTAGCCATTTCGATTAAATCTTCTTCTTTTACTTCCTTCATTTTATCCGCTACTACCGTAAATATGGCATACAATGCATCAATATCGTCCCGTGTGTATTGAAAACCTAATTTGTGCAAACGAAACGCTAGTGCGCTTCTCCCGCTTCGTGCAGTTAATACAATCTTACTGTCTTCCGCACCTACTTCGGCCGGATTGATAATTTCATAAGTTTGTGATTCCTTTAAAAATCCGTCCTGATGTATTCCTGATGAATGTGAAAATGCATTGGCACCAACAATTGCTTTATTAGGTTGCACCGCCATTCTCATAATTTCAGATACCTCGCGACTGATTGGATTTAATAATTTTGGATTGATATTTGTGTAATATCCTAAGTCGGAATGTTGATTTAAAATCATCACCACTTCCTCTAACGCAGTGTTACCAGCGCGTTCGCCTAATCCATTAATGGTACATTCTATTTGTCTTGCTCCACCCATCACGCCTGCAATTGAATTAGCTGTTGCCAATCCTAAATCATTGTGACAGTGGCAGGATAAAACTGCATTTTCAATTCCTTTTACATTGTTTACCAAGTAGGCCATTTTTTCCTGGTACTGATAGGGTAAACAATATCCTGTGGTGTCCGGTATGTTTAAAGTTGTGGCGCCTGCTTTTACAACGGCCTCTA
>CALPKD020000233.1 GCA_943324055.2 Chitinophaga pinensis | reverse complement strand
TAGCTAAAGATGGCTTAGTAGATGTGTACGATCAAACCGCAATGGGTAATTTTTCAGATTTATGTGCTACTAAATATGCAATTTCAAGAGTAACTCAGGATGAATTTGCCACACAAAGTTATAAGAAGTCACAAGCTGCAATAGAAAATGGATTATTTGAAGAAGAGATTATAAAAGTTTCTATTCCTCAGCGAAAAGGTGATCCAATCATTGTATCAAGGGATGAAGAACCTTTTAATGTGAAGTTTGATAAAATCACACAACTCAATCCAGCATTCAGTAAAGAAGGATCGGCAACAGCTGCCAATGCTAGTACAATGAATGATGGGGCTGCTGCTTTAGTATTAATGAGTGGTGAAAAGATGCGTGCATTGGGTTTAAAACCAATCGCTAAAATTGTAAGCTTTGCAGATGCTGCGCAGGATCCTAAATGGTTTACGACTTCCCCTGCGTTAGCCATCCCAAAGGCACTAAATAAAGCCAATTTAAAAACGAGCGATATTGATTATTTCGAATTCAACGAAGCTTTTTCGGTGGTTGGAATCGTAAATACTGAACTACTCAATTTAGATGCTAATAAAGTGAATGTAAATGGAGGTGCTGTTTCATTAGGTCATCCATTAGGCTGTAGCGGTGCCAGAATTTTAGTAACCCTCATACAGGTACTAAAACAGAATAACGGCAAGCTTGGTGCAGCTGCTATTTGCAATGGCGGTGGCGGTGCAAGTGCGATGGTTATTGAAAATTTATAAGTTCCTAAACACCGGCTTGCTCTACAATTTCATCCATCATAATTCCATAATGACTTTCATCGTAAACACAGGCTCCATTTTTTAGGAGAATCACCTGAGGAGATTCATGATGTACCTGAAACTTTTCTGCAATGGCAGCTGAAATATCCCTGTAATTTAATAAATCTAAGTAATTGAAATCTATTGTTTCAGGAGCCTGAGCGCGCTCAAATCTAGAAAGGGCCATTTTGCTAATACTGCAGGTAGTACTATGTTTAAAAATCACTTGAGGCTTATTAAAGGAAGCGGCTAGTATCGTATCTAATTGTTCGACTGTTTCAATAGGGATCCACTGCATATTTTCTAATTTGAACCATAAAATTAAACAATTAAATCGGTTTAATTTTAACGCTAATGCAACTATTTACACTTCATAATTCATTAACTTCGGTGCTTAATCATTATTATGAAATTACAACTAACTAGACCTATTTGCTTTTTGGATTTAGAAACTACTGGGATTAATGTAAGTACCGACAAAATTGTTGAAATCGCATTGGTAAAAATTGCAACTGATGGCAGCAAAATAGTTAAACGTAAATTAATAAATCCAGAAATGCCCATTCCTAAAGTATCCTCCGATATTCATGGTATAACGAATGATATGGTTAAAGATGCACCTACATTTAAACAAGTGGCCAACGAAGTAAAACAATTTATTGAAGGAGCTGATTTGGCTGGTTATAATAGTAATCGTTTTGATATCCCAATGCTGAATGAAGAATTTTTAAGAGCAGGCGTTCCGGTAGATATTGAATCAAGAAAATTATTAGATGTTCAAAAAGTGTTTCATATGATGGAACAAAGAACCTTAACTGCTGCCTATAAGTTTTATTGTCACAAAAATTTGGAAGATGCGCATAGTGCAGAAGCTGATGCAGTGGCTACTTGGGAGATCTTAGAGGCCCAACTGGAAAAATATCCTCAAATAGGGGACACGGTTGAATCCATCGTAAAGTTTACTGGTGAAGACCAAATAGTAGACTTTGCTCGACGTTTTGTATTTGAAAACGGGGTAGAAGTGTTCAATTTTGGCAAACACAAAGGCAAACCTGTTACACAAGTGCTTAAGGAAGAGCCTCAATACTATGATTGGATGATGAAAGGCGATTTTGCTTTGCATACTAAACAAAAATTAACTGAAATTCTTAACAGATCTATATTAAAAAAATAGTTTATATTTGATAATATTCATCAAATAAGCTTTATCACTATACCCCCCTATAACTAAGTGAAAAAAATTGTTTTAATACCAACCTATAACGAAAAAGAAAATATTTCTGCTATCGTTAATGCCGTTTTATCCTTTGAAACAGGCTATCATATTTTAGTGATTGATGATGGATCTCCGGATGGCACAGCTGATATTGTACGCAACTTAATGGCTCAATATCCAGAACGATTATTTATTGAATGTAGATCAGGTAAGTTGGGTTTAGGGACTGCTTATATACACGGCTTTAAATGGGCACTTGCGAATAATTACGATTACATTATTGAAATGGATGCCGATTTCTCACATAATCCTAAGGATTTAGATCGCTTATGTGCCGCATTGGATGAAGGTGCAGATGTTGCCGTAGGAAGTAGATATGTAAAAGGAGGGGCGACCGAAAACTGGCCATTGGATAGACGTATTTATTCAAAAGGTGGATCGGCTTATACAAGAATTATTACTGGAATGCCAATCAAAGATCCTACAGCAGGGTTTGTATGTTATAAAAACAAGGTATTAGCTGCTATAAATTTTGATAACATTAAATTTATTGGATATGCCTTTCAAATTGAAATGAAGTTTGCTTCTTGGAAGTTAGGTTTCAAAATTAAGGAAGTGCCAATTACTTTTATCGATCGAAAAATAGGTATAAGTAAAATGTCCAAGGGCATTATTAAAGAAGCCATACTAGGGGTTTTAAGTATGCAATGGCAATCATTTACAGGTAGCTTTTTAAAGCAAATCAAAAAGATTAGAACTAATTTTTTCTAATATTTAAATAGTATACTCAGTTTTAAATATAAAAAAACACCCTATAGTTTATAGGGTGTTTTTTTATTAGTATAATGCTATTTTGAAATATAGTAATTAAAATTCAAGTATAAATCCAAAGGTAGGTGTAACAAATACTAAGTTGTTGTCATACAATTCAGGGATCGCATTGGAGCCATCTTTTTGTACTGCTTTGCCGTCAGTTGTTTTGTAGGTTCCGTCTGTGTTGGAAGCAAAAACATAATAAAGTGGAGCTACCGATTTTGCACCATACCAATTTGTAATGTCTAGGAAAAAGTCAAGTGTCTTATTTTTATAATTATATTTTTTATCTATCCTTATATCACTTGAATGAAATGCTCCATTCCGTAATGAGTTTAATTTTGTATAATCTAATGTTCCCATTCCCAATGTTGCAAAATTTAATTTACTCAAATTCATATCATAAGGAGTATAGGGTGTGCCGCCTTGGTATCTGAATTTAATACCTAGTTCCCAGTTTTTATTAAATTTATATCCCCCAATTAAACTGAGTAAATGAATATTTTCCCAAGCACTTTTTATATATTCGCCTTTGCCATTGGTATAAGCGCTTCTAAAAAAACTATAACTCATTACGCCAAAAAAACGTTTTGTTAATTTT
>CALPKD020000232.1 GCA_943324055.2 Chitinophaga pinensis | reverse complement strand
TTATAAAAAAATAAATAGTATGGGGAAGTATATCCAAAAAATCGCGTTTTTTGTATTATTCGTAACTACATTTTCTATCAATCAGCTGTCTGCACAAGCGCCACTTGGGTTTAATTATCAAGGTGTTGCATTAACTAGTGCAGGTACGCCAGTTGCAAGTAAAGTTATTTCATTAAGAATTTCATTAATTGAAGCACAGCAATTAGGGACACTTAGGTATCAAGAAGTACACAGTGTAAGCACTGATGCTTATGGGCAGTTCTCTGTTATTATTGGTAATGGACAAGTCATTATAGGAAAGATGACGGACGTTCAATGGAATAAGTTTTCCTATTACATGAAAGTGGAATTAGATTTAACAGGAGGCACTTCATTTGTTTTTGTAGGAACCTCTCAGTTGTTATCAGTTCCATATGCATTATATGCAAATAATGCTGGGGCAGCTACCATTGGTGTAGATAGTATAAAAAATGAATTGGCGACTATTAGATTGTCTCAAAAAGGAGATAGTATAATATTAAGTAATAATAGGGGTTCGGTATATATCCCTAAGGTCGATTCATTGTCAAAAATTGTTAGCCAATTGACAGCAATAAAATCAGCTACAATTAAATCAATAAAAGATTCTGCATCAAAAATACCTTCAGGATTAGCAATTGGGTATGATGCGTTTAAAAATTTCGATAGTATAGCGGTTAATAGCGCCAATATCGCAATAGGAAATGGTGCTGGAGCTTTATTGCCTAAGTATTTAGATGCCTACAACAATAATGATAATGTATTTATTGGCAATGGCTCTGGATACGGGATAGGTTCTTCCACTGGTGGTGGGGCCAACCAAAATGTAATGATGGGTAATTATACAGGCCAATATATGAATGGGAAGGCTTCTAGTAATATCATTATTGGGCATGAGGCAGGTAGGTTTTCAAATGGCACATTAGGAACACAAACACCCGTATTTAACCAAAATATTGCAATCGGGGGAAGGTCCATGCAGTATGCGGTTGTTGCACAGTCAAATGTAGCGGTAGGAACTGAGAATTTTAATAGATCTAAGCAAGTAAACCGAAATGTAACAATTGGTAATAATATGGCTCCTGACTTCAATGGAGATGACAACGTATTAATTGGTACACAAATGTTAGTGGACTCTTCATCAAATGGTAGTAAAAACGTTATTATTGGTTCAACAATAGCAAAAAATATTAGAGGTAGTGGCAATATAATTTTAGGATATAAAGCAGCTTATGACTCTTCTTTCTCGAACACGAGTAATAAACTAATAATTGCTAACGATAAAACTGGTACACCACTTATATATGGCGAGTTTGATAATAAGAAAGTTATTATTAACGGAGATTTGACAGTAACAGGTAAGTTAAATGGGAGCGTTGGTTCAAACAACATTACTCAATATATAAAAACTGATTCTGGCAGATCTAATTCTGGAATATTTATAGGGCAAGAAGCTGACTTTAAATTAGCCAATAATAACAATCCTTCAAATTTAATAATTGGAATTGGCGCTGCCACTTCTTTAGTTTCAAAACCAAATACAACTATTTCAGGTTACAATAATGATAACAATACAATTATAGGTAATCATGCAGGAAGTAGTTTAAGGGCTGACGAATTTGCAAATCAAGGAATGGCAGCTACTCTTAATGTATTAGTCGGAAATTATGTAGGTGAACAAATGGGAAGTAAATCGGTTGCCAATACTTTTATTGGATGGGAAACGGCAAGGTTTTCTGGTGCAGCTGATTGGGGCGGGAAATTAGAAGGGAATGTGGCAATTGGAGGTAGGGCATTGCAATATGCAAGAAAAGCACTTTTGAATGTCGTGCTTGGTGATAATACTTTTAATTCTTCCTCAAATGTGAATTCAAATGTAGCATTAGGCAATAATTTAGGATATAATTTTACAGCGGGGGATAACAATGTATTTGTAGGGTCAAGTATTCTAGATTCTTCATCGTCGGGAAATAAAAATGTTATAATTGGGTCAAACGCAATAAGTAAATTAAAGGGTAGTTCTAATATTTTAATCGGATATAATGTTGCAGATAGTGCAATTTCAGAAATGTCGAACAGGCTTTATATAGCTAATTCAAGCACTAAATCCCCATTGATTTACGGAGAGTTTGACAATAAAACAATTACTATTAACGGAGATTTAATTGTCAGCGGGGGTATAAAAACAATTTCTGGTTCGCTTGATTTAGGAGCTTCCGATATTAAAGTTAATGGGATCACTGTTGGTATGGGTAGCGCACAACTAAATACAAATACTGTTTTGGGGAGAGACGCTCTTTTTAGAAACACTGATGGTTATAGAATTACGGCTATTGGTACCGGTGTTCTATCTTCAAATACGACTGGTGGAGATAATACTGGTGTAGGATGGCAGACCTTGAATGCGAATACAACAGGTGCCGCTAACACTGTTATTGGTTCAAAATCTTTAAATGTAAACACTACAGGAAATTTTAATTCAGTATTAGGTAGTAACACAATGCTTTATAATACAATTGGTAGTGAGAATACTGCAATTGGAGCAGCAGCGATGTATGATAATAAAAATGGTAGTTATAATGTTGCAATTGGAATTGGTGCGTTATATAGTAATGTTGCCAATACAACTTCAGTAGCGGTCGGGTACAATTCAATGCAAAATGCTAATAATTCTTCAACAGTGATAGCTACATATAATACAGCAGTAGGGTATGAATCATTAAAAGGGAGTGGAACAGCTGCTAATAATACCGGACAAAATAATACATCAATTGGTTTTCAGACATTATATTTGAATACTTCAGGTTCTGGCAATTCTGTTTTAGGCAGTTCAGCTTTACATTCAAATACTACAGGTTCAAATAATACTGCAATAGGCAATTCCTCTTTGTTTCAAAACTCAACAGGAAATGATAATGTAGCAGTTGGGTTTGTTACATTAGATGTTAATAGTACAGGAAGTTCTAATACAGCGATAGGTAGTAAATCAATGAATCTTAATAGTACAGGAAGTTCTAATACAGCGATAGGAATTCATTCCTTACAATCAAATAAGACTGGTTCAAACAATGTAGCAAATGGCTCACGTGCCTTGGAAAACAGTATAACAGCTTCAAATAACATTGCAATTGGATTTGAAGCATTATCATCAAATACTACAGTTGGTCAATTACTTGCAGTAGGTACACAATCGTTAAAATCAAATACAACTGGTTTTGGTAACGTTGCTGTAGGTAATCAAACATTACAAAATAATACAACTGGTGATAGAAATACCGCTTTGGGTGATGTAGCATTAAATGCTAATACAACAGGAACCTATAATACTGCTATTGGCGAATCTGTTTTAAGGAATAATACAACTGGAAGATCTAATACAGCTGTTGGTATGTCAACGATGGTTAGT
>CALPKD020000231.1 GCA_943324055.2 Chitinophaga pinensis | reverse complement strand
CATCGACAAATACATTTTCCAAGCTCGAATGAGCAATATAAAAAAGCATTGGCTCGATTGGTTTTTGAAGAATTATTTATTGCACAAGTGCGATTGAATTTAATAAAGATAGATAGGCACAAAAATAGCCGCGGACATTTATTTGTAAAAGTGGGAGATTATTTTAATGATTTTTATAACAAGTATTTACCTTTTCAATTAACTGGCGCACAAAAAAGAGTGATAAAGGAAATAAGAATAGATACGGCCAAGGGATACCAAATGAATAGGTTATTACAAGGCGATGTAGGAAGTGGAAAAACGATGATTGCACTTTTGGCGATGTTAATTGCAGCAGACAATGGTTTTCAAAGTTGTTTAATGGCACCAACGGAAATCCTTGCACAGCAGCACTATGCGAGTTTAACGGAATTGTTAAAGGACATGCCCGTTGAAGTTGCTTTATTAACAGGAAGCACAAAAGTAGCGGAGCGAAGACGTGTGTTAAAAGGTTTAATGGAAGATACCATTCATTTTGTTGTGGGTACACATGCAATTATTGAGGATGTAGTACAATTTAAAAATTTAGGGCTTGCAGTGATTGATGAGCAGCACCGTTTTGGAGTGGCACAACGCGCAAGGCTTTGGAAAAAAAATACCATTCCGCCCCATGTATTAGTAATGACGGCGACACCAATACCAAGGACACTTGCCATGACTGCTTTTGGTGATTTGGATTATAGTGTCATGGATGAATTACCACCAGGAAGGCAACCCATTAAAACAGTACACCGGTATGAAACTACAAGAGGTACGGTGATGGAGTTTGTGAAAACTGAAATAACCAAAGGCAGGCAAGCTTATTATGTATATCCTTTAATTGAAGAAAGTGAGAAAATGAGTTTTGAGGATTTAATGCAAGGGTACGAACAAGTAAAAAGTTATTTCCCCGAGCCTAAGTATAAAATAAGTATGGTACATGGCAGGCAAAAGAATTTGGAGAAGGAAACCAATATGCAAAGGTTTGTTACAGGGGATACGCAAATATTACTAGGTACCACTGTTATTGAAGTAGGGGTAAACGTACCCAATGCAAGTGTAATGGTTATTGAAAGTGCGGAGAAGTTTGGTTTGTCGCAATTACACCAATTGCGAGGCCGAGTGGGTCGGGGCTCGGAACAAAGTTATTGCATATTACTAAGTAGTGTGAAAGCAAGCCGCGAAGCAAAAGAGCGTTTAAAAATAATGTGCAATACGAATGACGGATTTGTAATAGCCGAAAAGGATTTAGAAATAAGAGGCCCTGGGGATATTGATGGCACAAGGCAAAGCGGCGCATTGAACTTTAAATTAGCAAACATCATAAACGATAGGGAAGCGTTATTATTAGCAAAAGAACAAGCCACCGAACTATGTGAAAAGGATCCAACCTTGTCCTTGCCCGAAAATGCGCCTATTAGGGCATATTTACAATCACAAAAAAGCAAAATAGGTTGGGGTAAAATTGCGTAAAGGGCTAGGTTTTTTAACTAACTTGCATTACTTCTAAACACAATAAACTATGGGAAAGTATTTACCACTAGATGCAAAAATTTTTATACAAAACAGAAAACGTTTTGTAGCTAAAATGCAAAAGAACAGCATTGCTATTTTTGTTGGGAATGACGAATTTCCATTAAATGGGGATGCCTTATACGAATACAAACAAAACAGTGATTTATATTGGTTGTCGGGTATAGAACAAGAGGGGTCGATGGTGGTATTGTTTCCTGACAATCCGGATCCTAAGTACCGAGAAGTATTAGTACTTGTTAGGCCTCAGGAATTAAAAGAAATTTGGGATGGAAAAAGGTTAAGGGTGAACGAAGCCACTGCTATATCAGGAATGCCAACTATTGTATGGGCAGATGTACTAGACGGTATGTTGCAACAATGGATTCACTTGTCAGATGCTATTTATTTAGATTCTAACGAGAATGACCGAAAAAATAATTTGTTACGTACTAGCGAATACCGATTCATTGATGAAATGAAATCAAGATATCCGCTACATCAATATTTACGTGCCGCTAAAATATTGAAGGAGCTACGTGCTATTAAAACTAAGGAAGAAGTAGTAGTGATTCAAAAGGCGATTGATATTACAGAAGTTGCGTTCCGAAGATTATTAAAGTTTATTGAGCCTGGCGTATATGAGCACGAGATAGAAGCTGAAATTTATCATTCTTTTTTAAGCCAACGTGCTACTGGCGTTGCATATCACAGTATCATAGCAAGTGGCGACAATGCACGCACTTTGCATTATATCAATAACAACAATATTTGCAAGGAGGGAGAATTAATCTTAATGGATTTTGGTGCAGAATATGGTGGATACAATGCGGACTTAACAAGAACAGTTCCGGTAAATGGAAAGTTTACAAAGCGTCAAAAGGAAGTGTACAATGCTTGTTTGCATTTACATGATTATGCAAAGTCAATTTTAAAGCCTGGAATTTCCATTTTAAAATATACGGATAAAGTAGGGGAGGAAGCTACTAAGCAATTTGTGAAAATTGGACTGTTGACAAAAGCAGATGTGAAAAACGAGGATGCAGAAAATAAAGCGTATCGAAAATATTTATACCATGGCATCTCTCATCATTTAGGGTTAGATGTGCACGATTTAGGAACAAGAACAGCGCCAATTGAAGCAGGCATGATGTTTACGGTAGAACCAGGTATTTATATTAAGGAAGAAAACATGGGAGTACGTATCGAAAATAATATTTGGATTACAAAAACAGGACACCAGGATTTAATGAAAACGATGCCTATTACTGCAGATGAAATTGAATCATTAATGCGTCGTCGAAAATAAAAAAGGACTTATGATAAAAAAGCAAATCCCTAATTTTATTACGCTCCTTAATTTGTTTTTTGGATGTTTAGCTATTGTCGCAACCTTCCAATCAGGGGTTGTAGCGTCTATGGATCCGGCAGGGGATATGATTATTGAAATACCAGCACCCATTTTTTATGCTAGTTTATTTATTGGACTTGCAGCAATCATGGATTTTTTGGATGGTTTTGCCGCACGTTGGTTAAAAGTATCTTCAGACATGGGTTTGCAATTAGATTCGCTAGCTGATATTATTAGTTTTGGGGTAGCACCTGCCTGTATCGTTTTCCAATTTTTAAGATTGTCATTAGCAAATGACGTGAATTCGTTGGCACATCCATCTTTACTATTATTACCCGCCTTTATTATTCCAATGGCAGGTGCCTATCGACTCGCTAGGTTTAATATCGATAAAGAACAAACTACTTATTTTAAAGGAGTGCCTATTCCCATGATAGGAATATTAACTGCAGCTTTTCCGCTAATTTATTGGCAACCACAAATTACCCTGTTTTCAAGGCTACTAGTAAGCCCCTATTTCTGGTATGGTTATATCTTGTTAGTTTCTTATTT